>DUIS01000072.1:531-5759 GCA_013330215.1 Microcaldota archaeon
AGATGAGAGGATGAAGCATGCGGCATTAGGGTCAGTTGGGGAAATTGGCGAACCTGCAGGAGCATATGCCCCAAAAGTGGCGTGCATTCTACACTTTGACGGCTCATTATGGATTAGACGAGAGGCTGCAGAAACACTTGGAAAACTAGGCAATCCCGAAGTAGTACAGAAAATAAGAGAGGCACTGGAGGAGGCCAGAATGCTAACTGCTGGGTATTATAGGATAGGCTACTTTTATGAGAAAGACACAAGAAAAAGAGATCTTTGCTGGGATAATGCCATCCTTTTCGAGAAATTGCTCATTAGCCTGTTTAAATTAGACAATAAGGCAGGCAGAGAGGAGATCGACAAATCTTTCAGGTATGGGTCAGGATTGGTAGACCACCATACTAAAAATGCCGTTTTATGGTGCAATACTTATGGCATTATCACCCTTCCAGATAGGATGCTTAGGGACTGGGATTTCATAGACGTTCCATTTAGCGTTACATCCAAGCCGTATGGCAGCGAACCGGATGAATTTTAATAAGCATAGATAGCAATTAGATAATAAGTGTGACCATGAATAAGATCAATCTCGTGTTGCTGCTCTTATTAGGCACTTTTCTTGTAGGCGTAAATCACGCGTCCGCAGCAACGGTAAATGCATCGTGCAGTTACAATATAGCGGGCAGCAACCACAGCTATTATCCCGGCAGCGGCTGCGGCAGGATAAGCTACAATTTCACTGCTGGTTCTTCCAATAACAAGGTATACTGCCAGAACGGCCCCGGAGTCCAGCTATATGGCGTAAATTTCCTGAACTACAGCTACAACAACACGCTCATAAACTGCACGTTTGCAAATGCGCGCATATATTCCCTGCATGGCGCCAAGAACAACCTCATCTCGCCCTATGGAAAGTACAACGTAAGTTTCGCTGACAACAGTTCGGACATGGCGGTCGGCTATTACCTCAGCTTTATCACCAGGAATATAAGCGGCGCCAGGTCGTATTCCGCGTTTGTAACGGTAGTGCCATATGGCCTGTACAAGGCAGATCCTAACGAGATAGGCTCCCAGGGGCTTACATTGGCGCAGATAGGGGAGATAGCCAGGTCCGGCAACTACATACTCCCAAGATTCGGCTATTATGCCTCTCTCGACAGCACCAGCGGCACTTACACGCTGCCGCTGGAAAGCGTTGACATATACAGGAACAGGAGCGTATCCTATAGCCCATACTGGCTGATGTCCCCGTATTGGGGGCTTGATTCAGTAGTCTTCAAGACATTCGACATGAATTCGAACATGAATTACTCCCCTAACCTCATATGGCCGAAGACGCGCGAGTACGTAACGCTGCCTGACAATGCAACAGTATACTGGAACTTCTCGCTGATCCATTATAACAATGCAACAAACCTTACTGCGTATATATTCAGCGGGTGGCAGGTAGATCCAGACAACAAGATAGTGGATGTGGTGCATAACATTACAGGCAACACGGTATCGTACAATGCCGGGGTCCAGAAGCCGGGGATATACGAGTACATAGTCGCGTTGAAGTCTCTGGAGGCGCGGGAGCATGTCAATACTACAACAGAAACGTACTCGGTTGGCCTCTCCTACTGCGTGACTGCCGGAGGGGTGGATCTGCCTGGATACTACACCCTTACATACAACAACCTGACCGCATTCGGCCTCTTCGCAAGGTCGAACCAGACCTGCAGCGTCCCGCTGCCGATAAACGCCAGTGATGTGACTGTGAATTGCAGGGGCGGATCCATCAATTCGACTGGTACGAGCATATCCATAGCAACTTCAAACAACGTCTCAATCGAAAACTGCAAGATATACGGCAACGCGCTCTATGTCCACAAATCGTCAAACATTTACATAAGGAACACGAGCATCATGGCGAACAACGATACAAACATCATAATCAATGCGAGCAATTCAAGCGGGATATATTTCGAGAACGACAGGATATCAGGGTATTCCAACCAGAGTATAGGGCAGGTGAATCTAACCAACACCACGTTATTCGGCGTTAAATATGGCGTTCAACAGGCAGCGCCAGGTGGCGATAGCGTAGGCGCAAACAACGGTGTCGCTGCCTACGCTGCCATTTTCATAGAGTCCTTTGCGATCCTGCTCTTCGTGCTTGCGCTTGCCTACCTGATGATTGGCGCCTTAAGGGGAAGGTGACATCCCAAGGTGCTGCAGCTAATGGTTAAGGATGAGCAGGAAATAGTTGAGGAATGCCGCGATGGTGACCCACACTATGTATGGCACCAGCAGAAGTGCCGCATCTTTTCTGATCCTTACGAACTCGATTATTGTGGCTGCTATGGCGATCCAGAGTAGCACTATCATCGCAAAGCCCAGCAGCGTAGACCTCAGTCCGAAGAAGGCTAGCGTCCAAAGCACATTAAGCGCAAGCTGGACGCCGAATACTGACAGCGCCATTCTGGCGCCGCGCTTCCTGGTCCTGCTCTCGTATATCAGGTATGCGGATATGCCCATAAGGAGGTAAAGGGTGGTCCAAATCGGTGCGAAGAGCCAGCTCGGCGGAGTAAATGCTGGTTTGCTGAGGCCAGCATACCATGTCGGTATCGAGTTTATCGTGAAGACGGAGCCGAACAGTCCCGCAACCTCGCACAGTATTATGAACGCGACAAGTGCAAGCGGCTTCCTTATGCGCATGAATTAGAATCGCAGAAAGGATTAATAAATGTGGGCATGCGCACAGCTTCCCATATGGAAATTACGGCAGGGAAAGTTATATATATTTGGTATACCCAAATATCAAAGTGGTGATTTGGGTATATGCTTTCAGTCTGATTGGCTGGTGAGCGTTGAGCCAGGATCATGCTAGGGTCTCAAAGGGCGGACAGGTTCACATTAGTCATGTTTGGGTGTATAAATGGGATCTAAATGGGAAGGCAGGAGGGGGAGCTGCAGCAGTGGCTGCGGCTCAAGGCGCGTCGGGAACATACCCTACAGGTTCTACTTTGTAGAGCCGCATGAGAATGCGGACGCGAACCGCTTCGCGGAGAGGCTCATGGGCATGAAGGGGGTCGAGGAGGTCTTCGTAACAGAGGGCGACTACGGCTTTGTGGTAAAGGCGAGGGTTTCCGGTGAGGGGAAGGCCGAGAACGCGCATGATTGCCTCTCAAGGAGGCTTGGCTGCAGTTTCGGCAAGGCAACCTGCCATTACCAGTACAAGAAATAGCCGCTTAAGCGTAGGGTGTCAGAGAGTGGAAGTGGGTCCCATGCCCAGTGGCACGCTGCGTCTCAGAACAGGTTGAGCGCGAACCACCTTATCATCTTCTTGATGCGTATGCGCAGGCTGTTGGTGTTCTTCTTTATGTCGTTGACCATAGCCTTGTAGAGTATCTTCTCCTGTGGGTCCAGCTTGCCCTCCTTCACTATCTCCTGCTTCTTGCCGTCGACCATCTGCGTCTCCGTCTTGGTTATCACGTCCTTCTTTACCATCGAGTACCATTCGTCAAGGGAGCTTCCGCTGAAGTCCTTGTCCTTGAGTATCGAGAGCACGTCCTTCATCGTGTATTCGCGGCTGGTGTTGTGCTCGTATTCGTGGAGCAGCGGCAGCATAGCCGCCTTGTCCGCTATCCTCTCTATGTCTGCCGGGGAGTAGCCCATCGTCGCCCTTGCGAGCCTGCCGAAGTCGAGCCTCCCTACCGGCTTGTTGCGAGTGTAATACTTGAAGAGGTCCCTCCTCGCCTTATAGTCAGGCGGCTTGAGGTATACGCTGTCCCCGAACCTCCCGCTCCTCTTGAGCGCCGGGTCTATGTCCCATGGGTTGTTCGTGGCGCCTATGACGTATATGCCCTCGGGGTTGGCCTCGACTCCGCTCATTTCGACAAGGAACTGGTTCACGGCAAGCCTTAGCGCGGAGCTGTTGCCCCCTCCTGGCTCGTCCCCGCCCCTCTTTACTCCGAGCGCGTCAAGCTCGTCGAAGAATATTACGCATGGGGTGTTCTTCCTCGCCTGCTCGAATATCGCATGGAGGTTCTTCTCCGTGTTGCCGGTGTACATGTCCACTATCTGGTTTACCCTTGCTATTATGACGTTTGCGCCAGCCTCCCCAGCAACTGCCCTGACGATGTAGGTCTTTCCAGTGCCCGGCGGGCCGTATAACAGTAACCCGACGCCGAGTTTCTTGCCGTATTTCTTGAAGAGATCCGGCTTCTTTATCGCAAGCACGACGTTATCCGCAAGGTAGCGCTTGATCTTCTCAAGCCCTATCACGTCGGTGAACTTCACATCCGACTTGAAGAAGGCTACGCTCTTTATCTGGCCTTCCTGTATAACTTCCTTCTGCTCTGGCTTGCTCATCTCCATCTGCTGGCTTCCCGTGCCCTTGCCTCCGATGCCTGAATCAACGTGTATGAGCGAGTCTATGTGCTCGAGCCTGTTCTTTGCCTCAGAATAATCGGGATTGTTTGCAAGCGATTTCTCGTACCAGTACCTAGCGCCTATGAGGTCGTTCGCGCTCTCCGCTATGTCACCTATGAGCAGCGGCGCGTCCGCGCTCTTCGGCTGCAGCGAGAGCACCATCTCGAGGTCCCTCTTCGCGGCGTCGAAATCGTTTGTCACGCGCTCAGTGAGCGCGCGGTTGAAGTAAGCGTCAGCGTATTTCTCGTCTATCTTCAGTGCCTCGTTGTACTCCATCATGGCCTCGTTGAACTTGCTCTCCTCGAAGAATGAGTTGCCCTTCTTCCAGTGCTCCTTCGCGGCTATGTCGACGACATGCTCAGCAGGGGACTTGGGCTGTGGATCGCTCGGGTTCTTGTCTGCCATCGATCATGCACCTTGGCACATATAAATATACAGTTAAGGCTATAAATTCCTATCATTGCTCATTCGCTGGATTTTTCAAGCTTGTCGAGAAGGATGTTAAGGTCCTTGTCAACCGCGCTTATGTTCTTGTCTGAGCGCCGCACATTCCCGAAGCTGACGCTTTTGAACTTTCTAACGAGTTTCCTTACCTCTGCCGCGAGAAGTTTCAGCGAATCTGACTTGGTCTTGTACTCCCCCTTCAGCTGCCTTACAACAAGCTCGCTGTCTGAGTAGAGGCTCAGCCTCGTTTCGGAGGGCTTCTCGAGGTTGAAGCCGCACCATATTAGCGCGAGCAGCACTGCCCTGTACTCCGCATAGTTGTTCGTGGTCTTGCCGTTGTACTCAGAGTGCCTCTGCAACACCTTGCTGCCTTCGAATAC
>DUIS01000075.1 GCA_013330215.1 Microcaldota archaeon
AGCTCAACCTGAGGTGCATGCTTCCCGAGACGATCAACAGGACGGAGTACATAGAGCTCAGCGAAGAGGCGACGAACTTCTCCATGGGCATCCGGAAGAGGATAAGCGGACTCGCGATAGCATCGATAGCGCAGCTGAACAACGATAGAATAATAATGATCAAGGCGGGTACGGGCGAGAAGGAGGCAAACATGATATTCGAGATGTTCGGGCGAGGAAACCTGGTGCTTGCAGACAGTTCGATGAAAATTCAGCTAGCATACCAGATTCACAACTTCAAGGACAGGGCGGTCAGGCCGAATGTCACATACCAGCCCCCAAAGAACCAGTCAATAGGGACACTTGGAAGAAGCGAGATAGACACTGCGGTAAAGGCAGTGGCAAAGGCGAAGGGAGGGCAGGACATGCTTCATGCGCTGACAAAGAGCTTGGGAGTAGGGTCTATGTACATAGAGGAGGCGATAAACAGGGTAGATGTCGCTGCAGATTCAAAGCCGGCAGATATGAGCGGTGATCAGATAATAGCTGTGACTGAGAGCCTGATATCTCTTGTTGAAGAGTGCAGGAAGGGAAGCGCTACAGCGTATATGAAGGGGGACAAGGCTGTAGATTTCTCCCTGTGCCAGATAAGCAAGTACAAGGGCCTGGAGAGAAAGGAGTTCGATTCGCTCGAGGCATGCCTGGACTTCATGTACAATAGCGGATACAAGCCAGAGGCAACCGCGAACAAGGAGGCGGAAGGCATAAGGGCGAGCATAAAGAAGCAGACGGAGATACTAGAGGGAATAGATGCTGAGATAGCGGAGTGCAAGAGTTCGGCGGATTACATAATGAGGCACATGCACGAGGTGAACAGCACCATCAGCGCCATAGACGAGTCAAAGAAGAGCAAAGCGGAGGTAAAGCCCCCTCAGGGCATAGAGATATTAAGCATAGACTGGAAAAATAAAAGAGCAAGGATAAGGTCAAACGCAGATTGGTAATCGAATGCTTAAGGTAACAATACTGGGAACTGCCGGTTCGACTCCCACAAAGCTCAGGAACCTGCCAGCGATGGCGCTGGACTACGATGGCAGCGTATTGCTGTTCGACTGCGGGGAGGGAACACAGAGGCAGTGCATGTACTATTCGGTCAACATATCAAGGATAAAGGCGATATTCCTCAGCCACATACACGGAGACCACACGATAGGGCTGGCTGGACTTCTGAGGACACTCGCGCTGAACAAGAGGACCGAACCCGTCTACATATACATACCGCAGGGATTTGAGAAGCACCTCATTGCGTTAATAGGATTTGACATGGCGCTAATACCCTACAAGCTAATAATAAAGCCGATAAAGTCAGGCACGATATACAAGGGAAAGAATTTCCAGGTATCTGCGTTCAAATTGACACATACGGTGCCGACATACGGCTTCGTATTCAAGGAGGATGACAAGATCAGGTTCTTAAAGCCGAAGATAAAGGCATTGGGGATAAAGGGAAGCATGTTCAAGGAGCTGCTGAAGAACAAACACATAAAGATAGGCAAAAAGACAATAAGGTTAAGCGAGGTAACATTTAAGGAGGAAGGAAAGAAGATCGCATATGCGACAGACACGAGGCCGTCAGCCTCGACTGTCGCGGCGGCAAGCGGCGCGGATGTGCTGATACATGAATCGACTTATGCCGAGGCCGAGAAAAAGCTTGCAAGGGAGAGGCATCATTCAACTGCCACTGAAAGTGCCACAATAGCAAAGAAATCAAGGGCGAAGAGGCTGGTCTTGGTCCATCTAAGCGCCAGGTACAGGACTCCGGAACAGATACTGAAGGAGGCAAGAGCGGTATTCCATAACACGGATGTAGCAAAGGACGGATTTGTGATAAACTTATAGGGCTCGTAGTCGAATGGTAAGACGTCACGTTGACAACGTGAAGATCAGGAGTTCGATTCTCCTCGGGCCCAGTTCTTTTTGTCGTCGAAAAGCAAAGAGTTCAAACACGAGCCATTCACCATAAAAATCAACCCGAACTAAAATCTATAAACTGCATGGGTATTTAAAGGGCAGGGGTTCGGATTTATAATATAAAACGCTTCCATCACAAAAGGTATTTATAATGTTTTCTCCATATAATAAACGAAGTAGCTCGGATAAGGTAATCCTATGAATATGGCACACCAGCGCGCATATTCTACTGGTTTTAGCTATGCTGCTTTTATTATGTGATTATTATGGCACCAATACTATTAGAAGAGGAACTAAAGACTTATGCAGAAAAAAAACAGGAATTAGTTCGCCAGTCTAATGGTAAATATGTTCTAATAAAAGGAAAACAGGTCATAGGAGTATACGAATCGGAAAACGACGCAATTAAGATAGGTATTGAAAAGTTTGGTAATGTTCCTTTCTTAGTCAAGAAGATTGAGGAGGTAGAACAGAGTCAAAATTATACTTCAAATCTAATAAAAATTGGTGGGTAATTGAATGCCTTCAATAACAAGTTCAAATCCTAATCTACAAGCTGAGGGACCTACACTTGAGGTTCATTTCTTAATATCGAGAGAGTTAGAAGCTTTTTATAAGAAGTCAGGGCAAGAAATGCCACCACCAATAATAGTTAAAGCATTAATTGACACAGGGGCATCAAATTGTAGTGTTCAGGAGGACATTCCTAGAAAACTCGGACTGCAACCTGTTGGTACTACTGGAGTATTAACACCATCTACAAAAGGAACCCCTCACTTATGTTACACCTATTTTATGAGGATGCTGATACCCTCCCATAATATTATATACGAAGGAATCTTTACTGCTGTACAACTAGACGGGCAGAATATATCTTGCCTTATTGGAAGAGACCTTTTGGCCTTTAGCATTTTTATTTATCAGGGAACTTTAAAGCAGTTCACGTTTACTCTTGGATAACTTTCTATGCCTCCCAAACATTAAGCCTTTTAACAGGCTGAGAACAAGCTTACTGGGTTTCCTCGGGCCCAGTCTTGACGTGACATCTCAAAGTATTGTCACACTACCTCCAATATTTAGTGACCATTATATCCTTTACTACCGGACCAACTAAAGCTATTGCTGCCTGGAAAGTATAGTATTCAAATATGGGCACCGCAAACATGCAATTTCTGCATAATATGTCCTTACTGTCAAATTTTAATCTATCAGCGCGTATCCTCCTAAACTCTTTCGAATTTACTATTTCGTCATAGCTCTGTGTAAGTAAGTTTCCTAGAATGTGTTTCAAACCGAAGTCATTGCAGCATAGTGCAACATCGCAGTTAGGCAGCATTGCAAACTGGGGATGTACGAGTTTAAAGCATTCATACATGCCTTTCATATGCGTTCCCCTTGCTGTTCTCGTAGTGCCAGCCCTCTCGTTATCTATGAAGTTTTCATTCATTACCGAGAAATTATCTATCCTTAATTTCTGCAATACCAATGCAAGCGTATCCTTATACATTTGCGTATTAACCGGTATCTTTGTATTGTTTTTGTTATCTGGCAGGTGTAGCGTGAATTCCTGTATGTCCATCTTCGAGAGCCTTTCCACATCTTCCGCCTTCATACCAACTAATGTGGAAAATATCCTGACCTTAAATCCTTTGGATATCGCCGATTCTATCATATTCGTGCAGTCGCTATTAATGAAAGGTTCTGTAAAACAGCCAAACCATATCCCCATATCTTTCGGTAATTTGTCAATGACAGTATTAAAGTCCTCAAGACTCAGTCTCGGCTTTCCTTTATACGATCTTTTGTATAAATCCTGTGGACAATAATAGCAGTCAACAGGGCAACCCGACGAGGTTGTTATTTCCAATCCTTTTTCATATGTCCCTATTTTCTCACCTATATCTAGTCCTAATTAGCGGAGGGGCGAACTTACGGATTCGGTTTGGTTCCCCTTGGGCCCATTTTGAATTATCAACGACAAAATAGGAGTTCATTGCTCTTTTTTTGGGAAGCTTAAGTATTTAAAAGTGTAGGGTGTAATTAGTGAACAACAATAACGCATTTAAGCGATTTAGGCCTGGAGCGGGGTTTGGGGCGAGGGGCGTTGCGGACCCCGAGCGTGTAGGAATAGGGGTGTAGTTCTCCTCGGTCCATGACCTAATCCACAATAACTAATATATTCGTATGCTGTGAAGATATCCTAGTTCACCTGTGAGGAAATGGCATTCCAACTCTTCTTGATATGGTACTTCATAATCGGGTTGCTGCTCGGCAACGGCGTGCCTCACTTCGTATTCGGTGCGGCGGGAAAGATCTTCAGGAGCCCATTCGGACAGAAATCAAAGCCACGAGTCAATATGCTTTGGGGTCTTTCAAACTTTTTGCTCGCAACAGTGATATCTGCCGGTCTCATAATCCTTAACCTGTACAGCGGCTATTCATTGATTGCATTGCTGCTGGGATTCTGGCTAACGATGCTGATGTTCGGGACACGGATCAAGAACTTCCTGAACTGATGATAGATAACCATGTTTCCGTCACTCATGAAAATCTCCACCAATCGGCCTTAGAATTACCTCTTCTATTACGGTTTGCGGACTTGTTTCTAAGATTGCGCGCACCACCTTGCCTATATCCTCCGGCTTAATGAAGTTTTCTTTTGGTCTGGTAGTCCCTTTCCATTCATCCGTAAACACCGCGCCCGGATATATCGTAGAGACCCCTATATTGTGCTTTCTTAACTCAGCCCTAAGACTTCTGGACCATCCCCTTACGGCCCATTTAGAAATAGCGTATATGGTACCATCCTCATTGCCGTCTGCCGGATAAGAATCAAGTGCCCACACGGAGGATATCACTATGACCCTCTGATTATGCCCTTTCTTTAAAAGAGGCATGATCTTCTGGGTAAGATAAAACATGCTCCTGGCGTTCACAGACATTATGTTGTCGTATTCCCTTATGGGTGATTCCTTAGTCGTACCCGGAACGTATATTCCCGCATTATTAACCAGTACATCGGGTATTATCTTTTTAGATACGCAGAATTCGTAAAGAGCATCTATATCTGCAGTTTTGGAAAGATCACAGGGTAAGAGGTCTATCTTTACATCAGTACCCTTTGAAATCTCCTCTGCCGTTTTCTTAAGCCTGTTGGAATCCTTTGCGACAAGGAGG
>DUIS01000012.1 GCA_013330215.1 Microcaldota archaeon
CTATGACGTTTCCGTAGAGGGTGACGAAGACTGCGTTGTTTCCGACTATGTTCGATGTCAGGGTTGTTCCTGTAGCTGTTGAGAACGCAATAGTGTTCGACCCTATTATGTTGCCGAAGAAGTTAGCGGCTGCAACATTGCCGGTGAAAATCGCGTTGTTCCCTATGAAATTCCCGTTGAATGTGGTTGCGTACAATGAGGATAGCCCAAGCAGAAAATTGGCCGTTATCACGTTGAAGATGCCGTTGTCTGCCACTACGTTCTGGGTGAATATCGCGTTCTGGCCCATGACGTTCCCGATAAGAGTGCCGAATGTGATGGAATTGGTGCCGCCGTTCACCACATTTGCTATGCTTACCGTATTGTTGTTGTTATTGGCTACGTAGACGTAAAAGCCGTTCGGGGAGGCCGAGACGCCGTAGGGGCCGTTGAACCCGGTCAGCGTGCCCACTATGTTGGATGCGATTGACGAGGTAAGAATGAGGGTAAATAGCACCGCTGCCAATAGCAATGAAGATCGTTTCACCATAGATACTCCTGGATTACTGGGCTCACCCTAAATGTGCCAGTTTTCTTGCTGCCTCCCCACGAGGCATCCGTCTTATTAACGTGGTGATTCACGCAATTAAGCCTTAAAAAGCTTCCTTTTTGGCGTTTATACTTAATTCTTGGGGGAATCGGGGCCGTGGACGCCCTCATTATGCAGGGAGAGAGATTTGAACTCTCGAACCCCTACGGGAATGAGCCCTAAACCCATCGCATTTGGCCATGCTTTGCTATCCCTGCACGTATAAGGTTCTCCTTCTGGGGATTATAAAGTTATCTGTTATGCGGCTTGGGACACATATTTTATATGCTTTTAGATGGAACTATAATGGTAACAAGGGTTTCATATGTTCACTGCTAGGTACGTCAGGGAGAATCTAGAGGCGATAAGGGAATCGCTCAAAAGGCGGAACAGCAAGTACCCCCTAGATAGGCTTCTTGAAGCCGAAAATGGATGGAAGGAGGGCAAGGATACGCTCGGGGCGCTTCAGGCGAAGAGAAACAAGGCGAGCCTTGAGATATCCGAACTCAAGAAGAGCGGCAAGAAGATAGAGGCGCAGGTTGAGGCGCTCTCATCCATAAAGGAGCAGATAGAGGAGCTCGAGAGGAGTGTGGAAAAGGATGAGCAGGAGATTGCCAAGCTGCTATGGGATCTGCCCAACACGCTTCACAAGTCCGTGCCAACGGGAAAGGACGAGGATGACAACAAGCTTCTCAGGAGCTGGGGAACGCCCAACAAAAGCCTGAACAAGGGGCATGAGGAGATACTTGTCAAGCTTGGCTTCCTTGACGTAGAAAGAGCCGCAAAGACCGCTGGGGCGCGCTTCTATTACCTTATGGGGGACCTGGTGCTCCTTGAGCAGTCGCTCAGCAGGTTCGCGCTCGATGAGCTCGCAAAGCGCGGCTATACGACAATACTGCCGCCATTCATGCTGCGCGAGAAATATTACAAGGGCACCTCCCCGCTATCCATCTTCGAGGATGCGCTCTATGCGGTCGCCGAGCCGAAGCAGGCAAAGGCGAAGGATGGCATCGAAAGGCTTGACGACGAGCTCTTCATGATAAGCACCGCTGAGCACGCGCTCGCCGCAATGCATGCGGACGAGGTGATACCCGAGGAGGCGCTGCCGCTCAGGTATGCGGGCATCAGCCCGTCGTTCAGGAGGGAGGCGGGCAAGCACGGGAAGGACACTACAGGGATATACAGGGTCCACCAGTTCAACAAGGTGGAGCAGTTCATATACGCGAAGCCGGAGGACGATGACAAATATTTTGATGAGTTGCTCTCGAACTTCGAGTATCTGCTCCAAAAGCTCGATATACCTTACAGGGCGATGCTGCTCTCCACCGGCGACACAGGCCACCAGATGTCAAGGACCGTAGACCTGGAGGGCTGGTTCCCGTCCCAGGGAAGATACGGCGAGCTCGGATCCTGCTCGAGCGCCACTGACTGGCAGTCTCTTAGGCTCAACATAAGATACGGCAAGCATGGAGGGGAGCTGAAGCAGGTCTATACGCTGAACTGCACCGCGATAACCGTGGAGCGCACCCTTGCCTGCATTGTCGAGAACTATGTGAATGCCGATGGCACCATAACTGTCCCTGATGCGCTTGTGCCCTACATGGGCAAGAGAAAGATAGGTTAATTAAAGGGCAGTATGATAGATATTAGGTGCTAGTCTGAAGAATATATACGACGTCAAGAAGGAGCTGAAGAGGCTTTCCGGGATAAGGGGATCCGGCACCGAGCTAATAAGCATATACGTGCCGCCAGACTACCAGCTCAGCGACGAGATAGGCAAGCTGAAGGAGGAGCATGGCCAGGCTGGCAACATCAAGTCAAAGAGCACCAGGCAGAACGTCCAGGGCGCTATAGACAGGATAATACAGTACCTCCGCTTATACAAGAAGCCGCCGCCCAACGGGTTTGCGATATTCGCCGGCAACATATCAAGCGTCCAGGCGAATCCCGACATTGAACTCTTCTCGATAGAACCGCCGCAGCCAGTCAAGGCGAACATGTACAGGTGTGATTCAACGTTCCTTCTCGAGCCGCTAGAAGCTATGCTCGAGGCGAAGGAGATGTACGTGCTTGTGGTAATGGACGGGCGCGAGGCAACCATAGGTGTGCTCAAGGGCACCTACTTCAACATGGAGAAGAAGCTCCGCTCCTTTGCGCAGCAGAAGGCGAGGAAGGGAGGGCAATCGGCAGGAAGATACGAGCGTGCAGTGGAGGAGAGCATAGATGACTACTATAAGGTAGTCGCAGACGCGGTGAATGACGTTTATGTAAAATACCAGAACAAGCTGAGCGGACTTGTCGTCGGAGGGCCCGGGCCAACGAAGGAGAATTTCGTGAAGTCAAAGACGCTCAACTACCAGGTCAAGATACTCGGCACCTTCGATACGGGCTATACCGACGAGCATTCTGGCGTCAGGGAACTGCTGGAGAAGGCGAAGGACATACTCTCAGAGCAGGCGGTCGTCAAGGAGAAGCGCATAATGGAGAGATTTCTCGACGAGGTCTCTAGGAACGGGCTGGCTACCTACGGCTACAAGAACGTAAAGAACGCGCTGATGGTGGACAACATCGTAAAGCTGATAATCAGCGAGGATGTCGAGCTTACCGAGGTCGAATACAAGTGCACGCTCGACAACCAGAGCGTCAAGTACCTGGAGCCCGGGAACAGCAGGCACGCTAAGCACGAGGAGGACGGTGGAACCCTAGAGATAGTCAGCCAGAAGGACGCGGTGGAGGAGCTCATAGACATGGCTGACAAGAAAGGCCTTGAGACGCTCTTCATCTCTGTTACTACGCAGTACGGCAACGAGCTTCTCCTGGGATTCCAGGGAATAGCAGCGATGCTGAAGTATAAGAAGTAGGATGCGTTGGCTAATTTTACTAGATTAACCTCTCGGACTGTTTTACTATTTCCACAATAAGCCTTTTCGTCTCTTCCAATTCCTTTATCCGGATATACTCCATTTTAGAGTGTGCCAGTCTGCCGCCCTTTGAGAGGCCCAGTACGGCGTAGCCTTTTGCCGAGAGGTTGTTTCCCTCAATGGTTGCAGGCAACGTCAACAGCGAGAACTTTATTCCTGCCGCTGCGGCCGCTTTCCTGGCAAGCGACACTATCCGTTCCGTCTCCTTGATGTAGAGAGGAGGATCGCGGCCTTTTTCGATTAGCTTGTATCTGCAACCCGTATCCTTGCATGCGGCTTCCGCGGCTTTTCTTATGTTGTTCAGCATCCCTTCCGCCTCTGGCACTGTAAATGCCCTAACCTCCCCAGTTAGAATGCAGTGTCCGGGTATGACATTGTCCTTAGTTCCCCCTGATACCGTGCCTATGTTCAAGGCACGCCATTTTGAGTCCCTGCCCAGTTTGAGCTTTGATATTATTATTCCGGACGCCTTTATTGCGTTCAGGCCATTTTCCGGATTTGCTGCGGCATGTGCCTCCCTCCCGTATAGCTGCAATTCGAACCTGATGTTCCCCAGTGCCTTGTTTATGAACTGGCCCGGAGGGCTGGATCCGTCGATATCAAAGACGAAATCTATATCTTTGTCCAGATTCAGGTAATTTACACCCATTATACCGTTCTCCTCTCTTATCGAAAAGACGCAGTATATAGTAGGCAGGCTTTTCTCCCTGACCATCTCTTTTATGCCGGCCAGGAGCGCAGCTACCCCCGCCTTGTCGTCAGAACCCAGGATCGTGGTTCCGTCGCTCCTTATTACCCCCTTGCTTATAACCGGCCTTATCGCCTTCTTGCCGTCCTCAACCGTATCGATGTGGGCTACGAACATTATCCTCGGCCTGCCCTTGCCGAGCTTGGCTATCACGTTCCCAGCGTTGCTGTTG
>DUIS01000005.1 GCA_013330215.1 Microcaldota archaeon
GGGGTCGGACAGGTCTCTACCCCGAAGCTTATGTTCCTGACCTCGCTGTCGGAATAGAGCGTCAGGTACTGGTAGTTTATCGCTATGCCCGTTGATATCAGAGACGAGGCGTTGAGGCTTACGAACACCTGCATGTTTACGGTCTTTGTGAGGTTTGCTGTGATGTTGACTGCGCTCACCGTGCCGTTGCCCACGGTGTATGCGCTCCTAGTGCTTGTTATGCTCAATTCCACGTTCTGCATTGTCGACGCGCCTACCGGCGTCCTTATCGATATCGGCACGTTATTCACCAGCCCCTTGCACAGTGTTGTAACGTTAGTGCTGAGCTGGAAATTCGGCGGCGGCGGTATGGGCGAAGGCCCGCTGGTGGCCGCAAACGCGGTTGCAGGTGCCGCAATCATGCAGAAAAGCAGCAGTAATCCAAGCAGTCTAGTCTCTCTCATCATCTCAATACCTCTATTTTCTCCAATCTTCCATCTTTAATATGAATTACCCTGTTGCAGTATCTTGTGATATCCACATTGTGGGTTACCATGACTATGGTGACATTCTGTTCCTTAGTTATGTCCCTGAAGAGCTTTATGACCTCGTCCCCTGCCTTAGTGTCAAGGTTTCCGGTAGGTTCATCGGCGAGTATGAGCGCAGGCTTGTTTATAAGGGCGCGCGCTATCGCGACACGCTGCTGCTGCCCGCCGCTAAGCTGGTTCGGCTTCTGCTTCAATCTTCTGCCGAGTCCGAGCTGCTCAAGGACCTCGTCCGCCCGTTCCTTCCTGTCTTTGCCTGACATAGGGCTCACGAGGAGCGGCAGCTCCACATTCATCTCGGCGTTAAGCCCGTTAACGAGGTTGTATGCCTGGAAGACAAAGCCCAGCTTCTTGTTCCTGAACTCGGCGAGCTTGTCCCCGTCCATCTCGGATGTAGCAACGCCATCTATGTACACCTCGCCGCTGGTCGGCTTGTCTATAGTGCCGAGTATGTGCATGAGCGTGGACTTCCCGCTTCCGGATGGGCCTATAATGGCAACGAATTCGCCGCGCTCCAGGTAGAACGATACATCAATGAGTGCATCCACCTCAACGCTCTCGGACTTGTACGCCTTCGAGACGTTCTTTACTACCACAGAATGGTCAGGTTTAGCCTTCATAATATCATGCTTCAAGGAGCGGGCCAAGCCGTAGGGCTTCCCATTATCAAATCAACAGATACATATCAACAAGCATATAATAAAGTTATCATTATCGTTCGGTTTTTCCGCCCATTTTGAAACAAACTATAATAAATCCCAACGAGAAACACTAGTGGATCCCATGAGCATAGAAGATTCAAGGTGCGACATCTGCAAGGAGGAGCTCTCCGCTGACAACTTCTATTACATATATGCTGGAAGGCTGCAGCAGGGCACGCACAGCGACAAGAAGAGCACAACGGAGTACAACCTCTGCTCGAACTGCTACAACCAGGTAAAGGCGGAGATGATGGTCTCGGTGCAGAGGAGAAAGAACCTTATCGAAAAGAAGGAATCCTAAGCTGTAGGATAGGTTTATAGCCCTTAAGAGAAGGAAGATATTATGGATGTTGAGACAAAGATTGGCATACTGAGAGGCTTCGCCGAGGAGATACTTACAGAGGATGAGCTTAAACTGATACTGGAAAGCAACAGCCATCCTGTAGCCTATGACGGCTTTGAGCCATCCGGAATCGCGCCTGTGCATTTCGGCCTATTGAGGGCTAAGAATGTCAAAAAAATGCTGAGCGTCGGGATAAAGGTCACACTATACCTTGCTGATTACTTCGCATTTGTAAACAACAAACTTGACGGCGATCTCGAAAAGATAAGGACAGCAGGCGAGTACTTTGTAGAGGTCTGGAAGGCGTGCGGCATAGACCCGAAAAAGGTCGAGATAATATGGTCAAAGGAGCTCATGGACTCGTTGGATTACTGGGACAGGTTCATGCGCATAGGAAAGGTCACCACAATAGAAAGGGTAAAAAGAGCAATTACGGTCATGGGAAGGAAGGAGGGCGAGAGCGTATCCGCAGCCCAGTTATTCTACCCAATCATGCAGGCAACCGACATATTCCAGATGGATATCGACATATGCCAGTTGGGCATAGACCAGAGACGCGCCAATGTGCTCGCGCGCGAGGCTGCAGACAAGTACAAATGGAAGAAGCCGGCGGCCGTGCACCATCCTCTAATATTGGGACTTCAGGGCATACCAGCCGGGAAAGATATGCACGACAAGGAATCGCTGATTGAATACAAGATGTCCAAGTCAAATCCTAAGAGCGCTATATACATGCACGACTCCTATGCAGAGATCAAGGAGAAAGTAAACAGCGCATACTGCCCTGAAAAGGTGATTGAGGGCAATCCAATCCTCAATTACGTGGATCTGCTAATACTGGATGATCCAGAGGCAAGAATCGAAATAGAGCGTTCTCCGAAGTTTGGAGGGACTCTTGAGATAGACGGCTACAAGGAGCTCGTAAATGTTTATTCCAGTGGTAAGTTGCATCCGCTCGACCTTAAGAAGTTCGTGGCTGAAAAATTGGAGGAAAAAATAAAGCCTGTCAGGGAGCACTTCGAGACCGACAAGCATGCACAAGAATTGTATGGGACTGTTAAGGCTGACAAAATAACCAGATGAGCGAATAAAAGGCTCACAGATTATAGAACTTTTTTATATCGGTTAGCCTTGCATCTCCAACCTCCTCGTAATCCAAGTTGTAGAACTCGTATCCTTTACGCCCGGACATGTTTCCAAGAGGCTTGCCATTCTTCAGATCAAGCTGCCTGAACATCTCCATTATCTCCCTTTTCGAGTTGCCCTCTATCTCCAGGGACCACGGCAGTCTCGGCCATTTGTCTATCGTTATCTTGTTGCTGTTCAGGCTGTACTCAATCCTTCTGTTCTCAAAATAGAGCAGCTTGTAGGGTGCACTCAGGAACATGTTCACATACTGCCTTATGTCATCTATCCTCATCTCATACTTCTGCTGTGCAAGCTTATTCCTATTTTTCTGCTTGAATGTAACCACATGGATTTTGCCATCGCTCCTTATCCTGAACCAGGATTCACCTCTCGAACTTCCTTTAGGTAGTGATATCAGGCGCCTGAATCTGTAGGTGCCGACATATCTCGCGCCCAGCTGTTTAAGCCTTTCCACCACTTCCTCTTTTTTAATATCAGTGACCTTTAGTTCCCTCTCCGTAGCCATGCAATCACCACTCATATATAATTATACATAATTAGTATAACTATGCATAATTAGTTATAAAAGGCTTGCCGTTAAAAGGAAACCAATGCAAAACGGGATAATCCAAGTAGTTTTTAAGTTTTGCCAAACATAGTATAGCTGACATAGGGAACTGGTGTTGTACTGGAAAAAAAGTTAAATATATCGATAATTGTACTGGATACCCTGAAATTAGAGATGTTCAATAGGCTTGTCGAAGATAACCCCAATTTCCTGGAGGGTTTTGACGCGGTAAGGTTCGAGAACTGCATAGCTCCAGGGTCATGGACACTTCCATCGCACGCATCCATGTTTACAGGACTTGACCAGTCGGACCATTATTGCCACGAGACAAAAGAGATAAAATCACTGGACATAGACAGGATAAAGCTAAGGAAAAGGACCATACTTGACAATTTCAAGGAGATTGGCTATCATAACTACGGGGTTTCTGCGAATCCATACGTGCATCCTGTATATGGCTTCACCGGATTCGACAGCTATACAGCGGAATCCTACTTCACAGACGTATTCGGAAGTGTCATAGAGATATCAGACAAGCTTAAGCCAAAGGTCTCAAAATACAGGAATATCTACGGGAATGACGTGCTGAAGCTTTCCAGGACAATAGCGAAAGAGGACCCGAAGCTGTTCGTAGACCTTGTGCTTAGCGCGACCGTGTTAAGCCCCAAATCCGCAATAAAGAAACTGCGCGCAAAACTCATAGACGGCTGGCCCATAGAGAAAGGGGGCAGGAACATGATAAAGACCGTAAGGAACATGAAGATAAAAAAGCCGTTCTTCCTCTTCGTGAACTTCATGGAGGCGCACGACCCATATGTGGGCGGGCGTGGAAAGGACTTCAACTGGGCTACTCCGTTCTTGAAGGACTGGCCAGACAAAAAGACACTCTCCCTATGGGCATCACTGTACGAGAAGGCATCGTACAAGGCAATGAAATACGGCACAGAGCTCATGAGGCAGCTTATGGAGAGGTTCGGCGATAACCAGATAATCATACTGACTTCAGACCATGGCCAGCTCTTCGGCGAGCACGGGTTCATAGGCCACGGCACCGTGATATTCGACGAGATAGTGAAGGTGCCGCTTCTTGTCATAATGCCGAAAAGGTTCAACAGGAACGCAAAGGCAAAAGGTTATCAGTCGCTTGTCAACATACCCAGCTTTATAGAAGCGGCCCTGGCAAATGACCTAAACGCGCTCTCAAGGCTTTCAACCGAAAGTGTTTGTGCCGAAACGTTCAGCATACCTGCCAACATATCAAATGTGAAGGGCATCGATAGGAAAAAGATGGCAAAGTTCGACAAGTACGAGAAAAGGGTCTTCAAATGAGGCTCCTAATTGCGCAGCACAACATAAACGAGCGTGGCGGGGCAGAGAAGGTCATACTCAAGATAGCACAGCGATACGATGCCACTATCTATACACTTGGGTACAACAAAGAGGGCACATTCGAGGAATTCAAGGACGTCGACATAAAGGTTTTCAGCAGCAAGGGCAAGCTGAGCAACTTGTTCCCGCCAAGGGTCGCGAACGCAATCTATTACGGCTACAATTTCTACAACCTGAAGATAGCCGAGGATTACGATCTCATAAATCCGCACATGTCACCGAGCGAATGGATACGCAACAACAATCCAAGGGTGCTGTGGTACTGCCATACTCCCCCAAGGGAACTGTACGATCCGACAGTGGCGAATCTGAGGAAGAGGCCTCTCAGGGAAAAGATACTCTACAGCTACCTCTCAAATGTTTACAGGGGAATGGAAAAGAAGGTGGTGAAGAAGATAGAGGCAATAGCCACAAACAGCGAGAACACGAGGACGAGGATAAAGAAGGCATTCCACGCAAAGGCGACAGTCATAAACCCCGGGATAGATTACAAGGATTTCACTAACAAGGGCGACAAGAGATATTTCCTTTACCCTTCAAGGATAGCCGAGCAGAAGAGGCAGGAGTACACTATAGAGGCATTTGAGAGATTCGCAAGGCAGAACAAGGGCGGAAACTACAAGCTAGTGCTTGCGGGAAGCTTATCGAGCAGATACTCTGATTTCGAGGAGTATTACAACAAGCTAAAGGCGATGAAGGCAAAGAACGTGGTATTCAGGCTCAATCCATCGAACAGCGAACTGAGGAATCTGTACGCAAGATGCACAGCAGTATTGGTGAGTGCGATAAACGAGGACTTCGGCATAGTGCCACTGGAAGGGATGGCAAGCTCTAAGCCGGTCATAGCTGTCAACGAGGGCGGGTTCAGGGAGACTATAGTGAACGGGAGGACAGGGTTCCTTGTCAACTCCCCTGCCAAGATGGCAGAGCAGATGCGATTCATCACGGAGCACAGTTCCATAGCGAAGCAGATGGGAAAAGAGGGCAGGAGAAGGGTCGAGGCTAACTATTCATGGAGCAATTTCTTCAAAGACTTTGACGAAATCGCAAGGAAAGTTGCAAAGAGCTGAAGCCAAAACCGGATTTCGGCCATCGCCGTAGCATTGGCGGAAGGTTTATAAAGGCTCGACATTTGACGGAGCAAAGGTATATATATCTGGAGAGGTTCATTAATAGCGCTATAACACTTCAATGTGAATGGCTTATATATTATATTATCAGAATTATCTCTGTGCAGGGATGGCGGAGCTCGGTCAAACGCGACGGACTCAAGATCCGTTGGCTTAGGTCTACGGGAGTTCAAAAGGCTTGAACAAATCTCCCTCCCTGCATAGTCATGATCTGGGTGTTAATATGTCAAAAAAGAAGCAAACAAAACAGACAAAAAGACCAAAACTTAGGGACTCTAAGATTTTCGATATTCCGAACTACGCCCAGACAGAGGAATTCACAAGTTCCGCAGCCTCGGCAATGATGGTGCTCAAGTACCTGAACAAGAACCTCAAGATGAAGAAGGAGCTTGAGTTCCAGATATGGCAGGAAGCGGTAAACGGAAGCGTATGGCACGGCTCAAGGTACGGACTGGCATATGCGCTCGCAAAGAGGGGCGCAAGGACCCAGATAATAAGCAACGCGAAGGATGAGGGCTACGAGAAGAAGCTCGCGGTCTACGAGGGCATAAACCTGGACACGCTTAGCGCATCATTCAAGGAGATAAAGGAGAAGACAAAGGAGTTCAAGATAAAGGAGGAATCAGGCCAGACAACAATAAACCTTATAAAGAAGATACTCAACGGTGGCAAGATACCTATAGTGCTTGTAAACGCGAGCGTGCTGAACCCGTATCTCGAGCCATCACCCCACTGGGTGGTAGTAAAGGGCTATGACAAGGACACATTCTACATAAACGACCCTTATTCGGACAGCACCATAACAATGGAGCCGCAGGTCTTCAAGGGAGCACTTGGCTTCGAGAAGGAATACCACATGATTACGGTAAGCTCGAAGAAGTAAGTACATTCCTAACTCGCATAATAGTAGGTCTCACTAACCTACTTGTTGTATTTACCAAGTAGTTTCTTTAGTCTTGGCTCGTTCTTCTCTACAACTTTTCTAAAGTCCAGTCCGTAGTTCTTATATATCCTGTCGATTGAGGCACTGCCAAAAAATTTACCTTTTATTCCGAGCCTTTTGTACACCGCTTTTAATAATTTCATAGAAGGTGCCTCTATCTCCAGAAAAGCCGGTATCTCCGGCCATTTGTCTATCGTGATATACGCCTGCCCCAACGTATAAGCGTCCCTCTCGTTCTCGAAATACACAACTTTTGAGCCTGCAATCTTGCTCATAATCTTTACAGCATCTACAAAATTGTTCGTTTTTACTTCGTACTCCTCCAGTGCGCCGAAGTCCTTTTCAGCTTCCATTTCTTTTAGTGTTATGGTGGTATCTTTCCCGTCTGTGCGTACCCTAATCCACGAATGTCCGCTTCCTATATCTCCTTCAAGCATGAACTCTATTCTCTTAAACTTATATTTTCCAACATGCTTGGCTCTCAATTCCTTCAACCGCTTGATTACCGCACTTTTTTCTATATCTAGTATCTCCACTTCCCTTTCTTTACTCATCGCTACACCAACCCGACAGTACTTAACAGTAATATTATATAAACTTTTACGGGCGGCAGCGCATTGTCATGCCATGCTTTCTTTAAC
>DUIS01000070.1 GCA_013330215.1 Microcaldota archaeon
AGACTAACCCGTTCTATATCTTGCCGACAAGCTCGTCCCCTGGCTTTATGCTCTTCTTGCCTGGCTCCCAGTTGACAGGGCACACCTCCCCAGGATGCTCCTTGACATACACAGCCGCCTTCAGCTTCCTGAGCGTCTCTGAGATGTTCCTGCCTATGTTGTTGGAATGTATCTCAATTGTGCGCAGTATGCCATCCGTGTCGAGTATGAATGTTCCCCTAAGCGAAAGCCCGTCATCCTCGAGATAGGTCCCGAACTCCCTGCACATCTTGCCAGCAGGGTCAGCGATCATAGGATATGATATCTTGCTGATCGCAGGCGAGGTGTCATGCCATGCCAGGTGCGAATATGCGGTGTCGGTGCTTACGCTGAACACCTCAGCGCCCAGCTCCTTGAACTCCCCGTAATGCCTCTCGGCGTCCTCCAGCTCGGTAGGGCACACGAACGAGAAGTCGGCTGGATAGAATATCAGCACCATCCACTTCCCGAGATAATCGTGCAGCTTTATCCTCCTTATCTGGCCGCCTACTAGCGCATCCACCGAAAAGTCCGGTATCTTCTCTCCTATTTTCATCATCTCACCACGTCTGTTAAATATACTCACTCAAGATATAAATGCATTGGCTTTTTGCTGCTGCGCAGCGGTCCGAATGGCACACATAAATCAAAAAGAAAAGAAAAAGAAAGAAGAAGTAGACGAGTCTACTTCTTGCGCCTCATTGCAACAAATGCGACGACTATCACTATTATGACCACAATCACTACTCCTGCGTATAGGAGCATATTGTTGTTGGATCCTGCCGTCTGCCCGCTCTGGCCTACCTGTGCAACTGTAGATGTCGGCGCGACTGGGACTGTCGTGGTTGCGACTGTGGTGGTCTGGGCGCTTGAAAGCAGTACCCACTTCACAACGTTCGTGTTGCTCGCATTCACATTCTTTGTGGTCGTGCCTACCACTGTCCCGTTCACCATCGTGTATATTGTTATTGTCGCCTGGTATGACGGTATGTCCTTTGTCAAGAACAATATGTTGTTCTTGTTCGCATTCGCGACCGCAGTGTCTGTCGTGTTCAGTGCCCTTGCCAATGCGGCTACGTTGTTCAGGCAGTTCCCGGTCGGGTTAGTAAGGTTTGACGCGACCCACTGTCTGCATGCTCCAGTTGTCGCATTCGGGAATATGTTTGGGTCGAAGACCGCAACTCTCACCAGATATGTCTCTGTAAGGGTGCTGCCAACCCCTCCCGGTATCAGAAGGTCATGTGCGGGCTTTGCCATTACGCCCTGAGGTTCGCCAAATAGCCCCTTGGTGTAACCCAGCGTCTTCTCAAATACGCTTGCTCCTGGCGAATAGAAGTATTTGGTTATGGAAGTTGCGCTGCAGTTTGATGGTGATGTGGATGCGCCGCATGACGTTACTATAACGGTCTTATTGAATGTCGGATACCCTTGCGGCGTCGAGTTCCATCCGACCTGGCCGTATATGGACAATCCTGCAAATGCCGGCGAAATCATGTACTGTGGAGACATGCCCGCAGTATTTATCCCCACGCCTATTTCGCAGTTCGTTGCGCCCGATGCGTTTACCGCTTCCGGATACTTATTATAAAGCGCACTTATCGTCGATGTGCAGTTTGACGGTGCAGTAGTCGCGAAGTGGACTATCTGCCCATTCTGGAATACGCCGCCCGTACCCGGAACAGGTACTGTTACTGCTATAGTGGTTGTTACCGGTACTGCCGCGTTATTGGTGTACGATCCGACCAACCCTGTCTGCGTGCCGTTTGTTTTAGTGCCGTTTGTGCCGTTTATCACCCTCCCCCTTGCCGCAACGTTCACCGGCGCGAGGACAGAGTACACTAGAACCGAAAGCACCGCAGCAATTAGAAATATGCCTACATATGCGCTAATATTCTCTTTTCTCATATCATCTCCCATCTTTTAGCGGGTAAACACCCATGTTAACTATAAATAACCAATCTATTTAAACTTATTGTTATATGGCGGGCAGCATACCATTTGGCGAAACGGGAAAAAGAAAGGAAAAAACCCTACTTCTTGCGCCTCATCATCGCCCACACAACAATTACTATTATCACTATTACTACTATTGCGACTACAACATAGGTGGTTGTTGACGATCCGCCCATCGACGGATATGCAATAGTGCTATTAGGGACTGTTGTCTGTGCTGATACTTGAGGCACCGTCGTTGTAGCTAATGTGGTAGATACAGTCGTTGCTACAGTTGTCGTGTTGGTAATAAAGGAAAACGATGTCTGATCGGTATTTGGCGTAAGCACGTTTGAAACCACCAGCGTCGTATAAGTCACAGGCGTGCCGGGATTTTGCACTATGACCGTTACTTCTGCCTGCATCGTGGTTTTTGTTCCTCCATTCCAAAGCAGGTTATTTGCGTTTATGGTGGCTATCGCATTATCGGATGTGTTGACCGCTGCCATCAAAGCTGCGAGCGAAGTTAAGCAGTTGCCTGTCGGGTTTGCAAGGCTTGATGGTGCCACTACCGTGCATTTTCCTGTTGTCGCATTTGGATATATATTGGGGTCAAATACCCCGACCCTGATTATGTACGATTTTGTTAATACGCCGCTCTTGGATGGCGACATTATAAAGTCACGGCCGGCATTTGGAAGCACTCCGCGCGGCAACCCATTTATACCGCCACTTGTTATTCCGAGGTTATTCTCGGTCCTGCTGTATGATGGCGAATAGAAGTAAACCGGTCTGCCTGCGCACGCGCTTGCAGAGTTTCCTATACCGCATTGCGTTACTAGGACATTGCCGTTGTATATCGGATATCCTTGCTGGGAAGCTGGATAGCCACTAAAGACGCCGTAAATAGAAGGCCCTGCAAAGCTTGGTATAAGCGACCAAATCGGAATCGCACCAACTATATTTGCGCCAAAGCTTCCTCCAACCTCGCACCTTGTCACGGCAGAGGCGTTCTGCGCTTCGCTTGTATTGTATATTAAGGGTGTGCACGTTTCATTCGAGTAAACATAATTTACAACTTTGCCATTCTGGAAGGCCTTTGCCGATGTCTGTGCTATCGTAGTTGTTGATACTGGCACAGATGAATTGGTGGTGTATGTGCCGGAACGGCCCTGTTGGCTGCCGGTCGAGTTGCCTGTTATCACTCTGCCTGCTACGCCTGCAGATATTGGTGCCAGTGCAGAAAACACTATAACCGAAAGCACCGCAGCAATTAGAAATATGCCTACATATGCGCTAATATTCTCCTTTTCCATATTAATCTCCTGTCTCTGGTTGGTAAAACACCCATTTTACTATAATTAACCAATCTATTTAAACTTATCGCTGACCCCCCCATCCGCCTCGCCGGCTTTTACCTTACGTCCATGCGCACGACACATAAAATAATATTCATTCGAAACAATATACTATAGGGATTCTATGTTCTTTGGGGGAAAGCCTAAGCCGGAAGCAGTGAGCCTAAGCGCGCTTGATTCGCTTCTCAATTCCTCATTCGACTCGAAACTCGCATGGCTCGAGGCCAGGGCCTCAAGAACTGCTAAGGAGCTCCTATCCGCACGGTCAAGGTTCAGCGAGGCGTGCAGGAGATTCGAGGAGGTGACCGCTGAACCGCAGCTCGAGTATTTCTTCATAGACAATGTAAACTTCATAAAGGGCCAGAAGCTCGCCTATTCCAAGGCGCTGAGGCGCATCATAGTGGAATGGGATGCATCAGACGGCGAGGCGCCAACAATCCACGGAAGGTACAACGCGATGCTTTCGAACGCCGAAACCTTCGTAAACGAGGTCCTAAGGGCTAACACGAACTTCAAGAAGGTGCTCCAGGCATATCCGGACCATCTCGACCTGTTCAAGGGATCATTCTCCCTTATAGAGAAGCTCACCGAGTCGCTGAGGGGCGAACTGAACAGGGCGGCCCCAGCCCTCTCCGAGTACAGGAACCTCCGCGCCCAGCTATCCAAGCTGCATTCCCTGAAAGAGGAGACCGAGGCTATGGAAGGCGACATCTCCATGAACGAGGCTGCAGGCTCAGGTCCAGAGAGTACAGAAGGAAACGAGGAGCAGCGCATTTCGGAAGAGTTATCATCAAAGCAGAACGAGCTCTCTGAAATAGAGAGGGAATCCTCTCTGCTGCATCAAAAGATCACACACCTGACAGGGCCGCTGGAACGGCCCTCAAAGAAGTTCGACCACATCGTGCAAAGGAAGGGAGGCCTCAATGCCTTCATAAAAGAGCCGGTTGAGAGCCTAGGTTCGGAATCCGATTACAGCAGCTTCAAGGTTTTGATAAACGAAATGGCGGAGCAGCTTGATGCGGGTAGCATAGAGACAAAAAACGCAGCAAGGCTGAAGGAATCAATAGCCGAGCTGCTTGATGCGGACATCTACAGTATGGCCTCCAGATACAGGCTCCTAGTGCACAAAACATCAGATCTACGCGAAGCGGTAAGCGCTCTTGAGGGCAGGCTTGCCAGGCTCAGGGAGGCTAAGAATAGCTCGCGGAGGGCATCGGAGAGCAAGGAATCCATGAAGAGGCGCGCGACCGAGGCCGCGGCAAGGATGGATGGCGTAAAGGCTGAGGTAGAACGGCTCTTTCTCGAGTATTACAACAGAAGGATATCGATCATGATCGGGCAGTAGCCGTGCCTATACTGCTTCCAGTAACCATTGTAGATGAAAAGCGGCAGAATAACTAAGTTGCCGCCTTCTGTATCCCGACAACCTTGACCTGGAACATCAGCGTCTTCCCTGCCAGTGGCGGATTGAAGTTTACGGTAGCAGCTGTAGAGTTTACTGCGGTAACGATGCCCTGCACCATCCCGTTCGTGGTGTTGTCGTCGATTGTCATGCCCACTGTAGCCATATTGTTCTTGAATGCACTCAGCGGTACCATGATGATCAATCCCGGCTTCACCGGCCCGTAGGCCTCGTTTACAGGTACCGTCAGGTTCTTCGTTTCGTTTAGCTTCATACCTATGACGCCCTGGTCGAATCCCTCTATTACCTGATTGGCGCCAACGGTGAACTGCAGCGGCTGCCCTCCGAAGTTAGAGCCGAACTGCGTGCCGTTCGTCAATGTCCCGGTATAATATACCTCTATCGTGTCCCCGGTGCCAACGACTGGGACGGGCGCTCTGCCGAGAGCAAAATAGGCGACGCCAAGCACGGCGGCAACCAGAACTACGGCTATAAGGATGTATAGTTTCTTGACCTTCATCAAAAGACCTATTCAGATTTTTGGCATCCACAAGCGTGCATGCCAATCAATATTATTAAGGAAGCACCTTATTAATCGTTTCCTAGCCTGCCATTGGCTCCAATAATGGATTGGCGATATCTGACGTTCCATGTTTTTAAGCCAATTTAGGGCAGGGATCAGAGTAAAAGTACGGTGTCTGTCCTGTTTATGGAAATGAACAATATGTATAAATATTTAGCAAAACAGAGGTAAGACAGTGAAAAGTGTTTAGAAGTGATAAATGTGGATATACGGAGAGAGGTAAAAGGACTTGGGGAAGTTTTCGAAATGCTCTCCAAAACCAAGGAAGGAAGATTGCATCTATTGGAATTAACTAAAATAGAAGAAAACGGTATTGAAATGCTTAAGCACGAAGCTCTTCTTTCCGTTGTTGTTGAGCCTGATATCGAGCCATTTACCTGTACAATGACATTAGCACATTGTTTGGTCCTAAGCAGGCATGAGGATGTCCAGTTAGCAATTTCGAAGATGCCAGCAAGGATATTAGAGCTGAAAACAAGCGGCGGTGATAAGGTTGTTGAATTTCTGATAACACATGGCTCAGCCAAAGTGCTTGAGGCATTAGCAGAGAATGCAGACGCGCTAAAGATAACCTGCTTAGAGCTCTTATCCGATTCTGGCCAAATAGATGTGCTTGGAATTAAAATAGACGCAGTAGATTCTACCATGTTAAGACAATTTAGAGGCCACAGTGTGGCTCATCTGCTTTTAGCCGGCAATCCCTCCGATGCGGTAGTAAAAAGGATAGCCGTTGCTCCCAAGGAGGTTCTAGCGCTTGTTAATGGGGAGGGAAAAAGTGTTGAACAAATGCTTAAGGAAAAGATAAAGCCGCAGAGGCACAAAAGCAGATGATGAAATTTGTTTAAGCAAGAATGCTCCTTTTCTCATGTAAATTAAGGCCTTCGCCCGAAGCAGGGATCGAACCTGCAACCTATTGGTTAACAGCCAATCGCTCTACCATTGAGCTATTCGGGCATGAATACATATTTTGTTATCTACTCTAAAAAGCTTCTCTTTTGCCCGGCCTTTTAAAAGAACGGGAATGGCCTCTTCAGGTTTGTCGCCTTTATGTAGATCACGGACCTGTCAGAGAAGCCGTTCACGTACTCTACCGCGTCCGTTGTATAATTGTAGGCCAGCGCGCTGAAAGTTCCTTTCTCCTTTACCTTTGCGAATGTGAAAACCTTTGCGTTGGACTCGTGGAAGAGCTCGAATGTCCCTATTATGTGGTCGTTCTTGCTGCGGAAGGCATAGAGCCTCGGCATCTGCTCGTCCTCACGGCCCATTCCTGCAATCGACTTTGCAAGCGCGTTCGGATCACGCACCTCTACCTTTATCACCTTTTCAGCCTTGCCCATGTCCTTTGACTTTGAGTACGGGTCAGAGAGCAGCTCTATTATCGGCGCCCTGAATGACCTCAGGTCCGGCTGACCCTGCGCATCGGTGAGCTCAAACCTCTCTCCCTCATCCGACTCTGGGCTATAGACCAGGAAATTCGAGATGCTCTTGACATCAGAGTAATACACAATCCTGAGATCGCCGAGCTTCTCCCCGCCCGCAAGGAGCCTGTAGTTCGAGGATTCCTTCACAGCCTTCACGTATGCTCCTGGGCCATACCCTGACACGTACCTTGCTAGGTCCAGTGCAGACTCCAGCTCAACGTAATAGGCGAGCATCCCCTTCCCTTTCTTTCCGCTTTGCTTCATGATTCTCACTTTCTGATGTGTAATAAAACTAAGGCTGTCTGAATTAACCGCAGCGCATCAGACATGCCTAGCTATGAGGCTTATTATGTACATCACAGAATATGCGGGCGCATAGACTATGGGGAATATCAGGGTTCCCTGCCCCAGCGCGGAATAATCGCTTGCGAGCGTAGCCCTAGTTGTTAGCGTTATGTTGCTCTGCTTGTATATGAGCGGGCTCGAGATGGAGCTTACATAGACCTGCATGTGGTAGACGTTGGGCTCGTTCTCGTATATCGGATAGGCGAACTGCCCCACTGTGCTGTGCAGCGCTATAACGGTCTTGCTTATGTTCCAGCCAGGAAGCCCGTGCACCGTTATCACGAATGGGCTGTCAGAGACGCCAGTGTTGTTTATTGTCACATAGACAGGGTATGGCTGCCCCGGTCCGGCGCTTATCATGCTTGGGGAGACGCTGAGGTTGAATACGTTAGGGGTGACATTCACATAGGCGCGCATCCTTATCGCGCCGACCTTTGAGTAGTTGCCGAAATTCACTGCGGTGAGGTTGAATGTGTAGGTGCCGTTCGGTGCCTGTGCCGCGACAGTCACCTTCACGGACGGGTAAGTTCCATAGAGCGGGGAATTCTGGGTGAGCCATCCGCTAGGCAGAGAGCTCGCGAAAAGCTCGTCCCATCCAAGCGCCACTGGCGCGCCTGTGTTGTTGGTAGTCGCAGCTGATATCGTCACATAGAATGTCTGTCCCGGACCCACCTTCCCTAGATACAGGCTCCCGTTCTGCATTATTGTTACTCTGTAGGGTTCTGTTATGTTCACATAGGAGGCGCTGGCCAGCGCAGCTAGTGAAAGCAGCATAATTGCGGAAATGAAAACAAATACCGATTTCAAGCATACACCTGTTATCCGTCCTATTTAGTAATATAAAACAGGAGAATATAAATATCAAATGGCAAAAAGGACGAATCCGGCCTGGAAGTGTGCCGAGAGGTACGGCGTACCACGCTATGATATGTAACTTATGCTGTAGAATGTGCTTGGCGAATACTGGTTGTTGTACTCGGTCTGGATCCAGTTTGCGGAAAGCGCGGCATTGGAGATCTCGAGCTCGTCGATATTCCCGCTTATTCCCTGCCCAAAGCTGGCAGTATTCCCGCTCGTGGCGTACACCATCGATGGCTGTGAGGGTGCTGCGCCATACCAGTTGAAACTTGTGCTGGCGACAGGAGTCCCATCCATATAAAGGACATTGAGGTTCGAATTGAGATTGTTGTACGTCAATGTCATGTAATGCCATGCTCCTGTTGATGGGGCCGTAGTTGATGTAACACACTGCTCTTCGTCCATCACTACCCAGAAGGCGGTTCCACAGCTCCCCACGTTGTTACCCAGTCCCAGCCCTACAATACTCCAATAGGGTACCGCGCCGAATACCTGCCCCTGCCCTCCTGAATTCATGTAGAACCATTCCGAAACGCTCCATGCCGGTGATTCAAGTGCGGTATTGATGCTGGCGCTCGGAATAACGATAAAGGTGCCGTCGCCGGTGTACGCTCCTGCGCCATCTATGATGCCTGACGAGGTTGCGGTTGTGCCGGTTATTGTCCCGGTTGCGCCGTGTGAGGTAGAGTCTGCAGCGCTGAGCGCACCGGCATTGCTTGAAAAGTGGTACACGCCAAGGTAGTTGCCATTCCATACCATTGCGGG
>DUIS01000085.1 GCA_013330215.1 Microcaldota archaeon
ATTTTTACAAGGTTATGCAGGAGATGCTACAGGAATCTGGGGGGATTATCTAAGATACACTTCAGTATCTAAAGAGTTGTTGATAGATACGGCGTGGCTTGCAAGAATTTCGGGCCTCGAGAGCAGCACCTTCGATAGAGAAACAAGAATAGTGTGGAAAAAATCTTCAAGTTTCTATGTAAGGAGTGAATTATTGCCAGCAGAACCATTTATAACCTTTATGAAATCCATAAATGAAAAAGCAGGATTCAATTGGAGGTATTATTTAAGACATCAGCTGTACTGTAAGAAATCTGGAAGAGTAAGTAAAGGAATATTAAAGGACATACTTATCAGAGTAAGATTAAACTCGCTTTCGGAAGACGAGAGAAACAGATTAAGCAGATTAATGACCCTCGTAGACTCAGATATAGCAGTAACTGAGATAAAAAGTATAAAACTCAAAGAACATCGTGGATATGTGTACGATTTTGCTGTGCCTGATAGCGAGATGTTCTGGGGCGGTACCATACCTATTTTATTACATAATAGTGATGCGCGCGGCATAGACGTGATAAGGGAGACTGTCAAGGAGTTCGCCAAGACCATATCTATGGCGAAGGTCCCCGTGAAGATAATATTCCTGGACGAGGCCGACGCGCTCACCTCTGACGCGCAGCATGCGCTCAGGCGCACAATGGAGAACTTCCCGTCAACAAGGTTCATACTCAGCGCGAACTATGCGAGCAAGATAATAGAGCCTATACAGAGCCGTTGCGTTGTCTTCAGGTTCCGCCCTCTTTCGGAGGAGGACATGCGCACATACGTGAAGAGGATTGAGATCGCGGAGAAGCTGGAGCTCAGCGAGAAGGCGCGCGAGGCGCTTATCTATGTCGGCGACGGCGACCTGAGAAGGCTCACAAACGTGCTCCAGAGCGCGGCCATGCAGCACAAGAAGATAACAGACAGCAGCATATACGACACAGCCGCCAAGGCGCGCCCCAAGGAGATAGTCTCGATGCTCAATTATGCGATAACAGAGGACTTCCTCAACGCGAGGAACGAGCTCGACGGGCTCATGCTCAGGAACGGGATGAGCGCCGAGGACATACTGACGCAGTGCTACAAGGAGGTCCAGAACCTGAACATAGACGAGCGGCTTAAGCTGGAGATAATAAAGGACATCGGGGAGTACAACTTCAGGATAGTGGAGGGCGCCAACGAGAGGATCCAGCTTGAGGCTATGCTTGCAGGGCTCGCGCTAGCAGCGAAAAGGAACAAATAATAACATATAATCTAGATTATTGCTTCGGGGGTAGCATGAACGGCGACGACCACGGCAGCATCATTGTCATAACAGGGCCGATGTTCTCGGGCAAGAGCACGGAGCTCCGCAGGATACTGAAGCGCTACGAGATTGCCCACAAGGACTTCGTCCTCTTCAAGCCGGCAAAGGACAACCGTTATTCGGACACGGAGGTCGTGACGCACGACGGGCTGAGCCAGCCCGCAACCGTAGTCCCCGTAGACGAAAGCTGCCGCAGCATCATACTTAACGCCTCGAAGAACGTGAGCATTGTGGGCTTCGACGAGGTGCAGTTCTGGGAAAAGTCCGCTGACCTGCCAGGCCTGGCAAGGGAGCTCGCACTGCAGGACAAGACCGTCTATGCCACCCTGCTCAACCTTGATTTTACCGGAAAGCCGTTCCAGAGCGCCGGCGACCTGCTCAACCATGCGAACCGCGTAATATCGCTTACGGCTGTGTGCAGGAAATGCGGCAGCGACAATGCCGTATATTCCCAAAGGATTGATGAGAGCGGCTCTCCCGTGCTTACCGGTGAGACCATAAAGGTTGGCGGCGAGGGGGAATACAGCCCGAGGTGCAGGAAGTGTTTTTTAGACCCTAGCACTCTGCTGTTAAAGCGTGATGGCCCTGCAAAAGCAACCGCTGGGCGTGATCCTATAATAGTTCCGCCCGGCATGCCCAAGGAGAGGGTACCGAGCATATAATACGAATCCCTTACCTGCTTTTTGCTTCCAGTGTGCGCCTGAGCTGTTCAAGCCTATTGGCGCTATCTTCAGCGAATCTGTATAGATTTTCAGGGGAAACGCGTGCTCCGCCTTCGACGACGCTCCCTATAAAGTTACTGTCGGAACGCAATATCCTATCAAGTGCCATCCGGGCCTCTTTCTTATCTGCCGCTGACATGCGCGATAGTGTCTCCATGATAAAACACTGACTTCGGCCATATATAAGGCTTTTCAGCTACCACGTCAATAAGCGTAGGTGTGGCTTTGCATGCCAGTGCTTTGGCCTACCTGTACGACTTGTTGTCCGCCTTCTCTGCGTTCTTCGGCATCAGCTTCGACAGCCCTCCCTTGCCCATGACCTGGTCGAACCTCTTGATGGTCTCGACCAGCACATTTGAGAGGTTTTCGGCAGTCTCCCTGTCGATTATGAACCTGCCCAGCGCCATCTGCTTGCTCTCGTCCACGAATGTCATCTCTATAAGCCCGCTGATCACGTCGGTGTCCTCGGGCTTCAGGTTAGCGGGATTCAGGTTCGCGCGGTTCTGCTTGGGCTTTGTCTTGAACCTGAACCCTATCAGGAAACCGTCTGAAAAGATCGGCTTTAGCCCTTCTGCCTTTATGCTCTCCTCTATTATTGCTTGGTCTGCCATTCAATCTACTCTTCCGGATTTCATCTCGCGCTCATATCTGAACGGATAAATAGGTTTGAAACCCTGCCTTTCTTTATTCCGGTAAAGATATTTGCAAACAAAGGTTCTTATGGATTCTTGGATATCTTAATCCGGTGGTTTTCATGGCCAAATTCAGGGTTAGGTACAGGAGAGGAGCGAGCGACAGGGAATTCGAGACCGAGATAGAGGTGAACGCCTACACGCGCAACCAGGCGATGATAAAGATAAGCGAGAACAGGGGCGACTACAAGGACCTCGACTTCAATGATGTTGAGATACTGGACGTGCAGAAGGTAGAGAGATAGCCAGTCAGGATATAGTTATCTCAAGCGGGCCTGCATATGGCGCCTCGGGCGCCTGTATGTAGAGCTCGACTATGTAGCTGTTCGTATCGTCTACCCTCAGCGGCAGCTTCGGGTCGCTGCTCACGAACCTGAAGGGTGGCGCCACCTCTATCCTTTTTGCGGTGTCGCCGTAGCTCATTGCCTTGTAGAGCTGCACCTTCTCCCCGAATATCTGCCCCTTTGGAAGGTTGAGTATCCTTGAGGATGTCTCTATCTCCGTCCTCCTGCCGTTCCTTATGAGCATGGTCTTGGATATCTCGATGTGTATCGTAGGAGTTGCATCCGAGACGAAGCTCACGCTCATGGGCCCCGTATAGCTGTGCTCTGGCGCCTCTATCTCAAGCTTGAAGTCCACCCTCTCGTCCGCCTTTATCTCCAGGGGCGCCGCAGGCG
>DUIS01000038.1 GCA_013330215.1 Microcaldota archaeon
CATGTTTGCAGTTATCACAATGCGCTTGAATTCCTTGCCGTCGTGCACCTCAAATGTCATGCCTACCCAGTCCGGGCGGATCACCGCCTCTCTTATGTGGGTGCGGATCGGCTTCTGGCTGCCCTTCTCCTTGTAGTTCTTAACCTTCTCTATGAGATTCCTGTAGTTCATGGAGTTCCTCTTTATGCACCTCCTCTGCCTTGAGGTCATCATCTTGAGGTAGCTGTCCATCTGCAGGTCCGCGAGCTCTGTCTGCGTTTTGCCCCTGAATGCTATTCGTTCTGCCATTATTTACCACGTATTGATGTGTTTACCGCTATTTGATGACCTTGCCTGAGTTTTATGTCTATCAGTGCTTGCCTTACCGGAAGTGGCATTTCGCCTTGCAAGGCCCGGTCTATTCCAGCCACTGTGTTTCTTGCAATGATAACTTCTAGCCTTTTTGAAAATGTTTTTCCCATGATATCATCTTTTCTTTCTTCCGACCCTGCTTGCGGCTATGTGGCCCACCGTCCTTCCTGGAGGTGCGTTCCTTGAGGTCATGCTGCTCTTTCCCTTGTGGTGCTGCTTGCCTCCGAACGGATGGTCTACAGGGTTCTGCTTTACTCCCCTTATCGTCGGCCATGTCCTGTTTATCGCATGCATGATGTAGTGGTTCTTGCCCGCCTTCACCAGTGGCTGGTCTGTCATCCCCCCGCCAGCAAGCACGCCGAGCTGTGCCCTGCATTCGTTGCTCAGGGAGACCATGGCCTTCGAAGGCATGGATACCGTTGTGCTGTTGCCGATGTGCGTGGCGATATACGCTGCTCCGCCTGCGCTTCTTACGAACTTCCCGCCGTCGCCTGGATGCGATTCAATATTATAAACAGGGATGCCCTCTGGGATGTTCCCGAGCTTTATTACGCTCCCGATGGAATACACAGGCCGTTCGCTTATGTGAACCTTGTCGCCTACCCTTATACCCTCAGGGGCAAGAAGATAGCCGCTTGTAAGGTCCTCGTAGAGGACCTCGATCAATGGTGTAGTGTGCCCTGTATGGTTCACCATGCCGACTACCTCCCCTACAAGGTCGTTCCTGGTAGTGCGCGGGTAGCCTATGCTTATGTCGAATGTGTTGGGCAGCTTCCTGTATACGTTGGAGCCCTTCCCCCTTCGCTGCTGCCTCATTTTCTTTCCCATATCTACACCAGTTTGAGCTTCACCGCAACATCGGATGCGTTATAGCCCTTTGCAAGCTTTATGAATGCCTTCTTCGTGTTCTTCGGCATGTTTATCGTGTTTATGTTCTTGACCTTCACATTGAACGCCCTCTCGAATTCCTTCTTGATCTCTGTTTTGGACGCCCTCGAATCCACCATGTAGGTTATCGTGTTGTTCCTGTCCACTATGCCTACGGACTTTTCTGTTGCGAGAGGGTGTATGAGTATGCTCATATGATCACGATAGGTTCTGTTTCTTTACCGATTCCTCGATGTCTCTTATCGCCTGCTCGCTCCATATCGTCGGCCTTCCTGGGTTGCCGCCCGGCGCGAGAAGGTTTGCAGTTATGCTCGATACTGTGCATGCGTCGACTCCCGCTATGTTCCTTGCCGCCCTTATCGCTGCGCAGTCGTTCGCAGTTACGAGAAGCACGGATTTCTTGTAGTGCTTCTGCCTTGTCGAACGCCTGAGCCCCTTCTTTATGCTCGCCTTCTTGTCCATTTCCTTGTTGGCGAAGTATCTCTTTAATGCGGTAAGCTTTTTGAGCATCTCTTTTGTCTTTGATATCGATTCTATCTCGTCCGAAACGATAACCGGCATCCTTACGTGAGGAGTTATCTGTATGGTCGTCGCGGATATCGCGCTTGCAAGCGCCTTCTGGTACTCCTTCTTGTTCATCTCCTCTATTATGGTCTTCTCCACGAGGTGAGGATGTGCGCGCTTTCCCTTTACTGCAGATGGTATTATCCTGACTTTTCCCTGTATTCCGTGCGCGAGCTTCTGCCTAGGCCTTATAGCCTGGCCCATGTGCCTTCCGGTTCTGAACGTGTGCATTCTGCCGTAGTAGGCAGCCGTGGTCTGCATTCCTGCAAGCGGATAATGGGCCTGTGGCTGGAGCGCTCTTGTGTTCTCCGCTAGCACCGCCCTTCTTATCAAATCGGGGCGCACCTCCTGCTCGAATACAGAAGGCATTTCAACCTTGCCCTTCTCCTTTCCCTCAAGAGGAAGATCAATAGATAATACGTTTGCTTCCATGAACATCAATTGCTTGTTGAGATATAGTCAATCTTCGGCTCCTTTATGCCTCTGTTGTTTCTTCCGCTTGCCTTCCTTACGCGCACGAGGCGCTTTGACGGGCCTCCTATGGAGCCCTTGATTATCAGGTAGTCGTTCTTTATGTTGCCGTAATTTGTGAAGCCAGCCTTGGGAATTATCTTCGCGACCTCGCTGGATGCGCCCATCTTCAGTATGCGCTTGTTCGTTTCCGTCCTGTAGTTGAAACCGAGCTGCCCTGCCATAGGCACGGTAAAGAGCACCTTTCCCGGGGTGAAAGCACCGTGGGTTCCCACGTGCCTTATCTTGTTCGTTGCCTTGTGGTTGAGCCTTGCTACGCCGAATCTCTTTATAACGCCTGCCCAGCCCTTGCCTTTTGTAACTGTAGAAATGTCAACATACTCGCCGCTCTTGAATGCCTCTGATGCCTTGAACTCCTTTCCTAACCTGGCGCTTACGAAATCGAATTTTTCCTCGATGGTTCCGCCTATCCCAGATTCGAACTTAAGGGCGTGGTGCTGCCCTACGCTCATCCCTTTCGGATATGCTACAAGGAGTGCGGTTATGTCCTCGAACTCCTTGAGCTTTGGCTTGAGTGCTTCCAGCTTTGTCTCGTCGTTCTTGGTTGCCTTCTGCTTCAGCTTCCTCGCAAGCTCCTTGTTG
>DUIS01000053.1:0-7674 GCA_013330215.1 Microcaldota archaeon
AAGCCTTGGCCTTATCTGCTCGTACAACATAGTAGCCACTAGACGCATGCTACGACTTTGCTATCTTCTCCAGGAACGGGTATGTCTCGTACAGCCTGTCCTGCTCTAGCTGCTGGTACAGCATGTAGATTATTCCAACAGTAAGAAGGACTCCCATTCCGGTTCCTACCGCTCCCGTGAGCGTTGCGAAGGCTGCGAGGAGCCCTACGAATATACTTCCCAGTGTGGTGAGCGTGGGTATGTACTTGTTAAGCACGTTCTCCACTATCCTGGGGTCCCTCCTGAACCCCGGTATCTGCCATCCTTCGGTGCCGAGCTGCTCTGCCAGCGTCTTCGGGTTCTGGCCCGTAAGCTCTATCCAGAACTTTCCGAATATCACGCAGAGCACGACCAGCACCAGCGTGTAGACAATGACGTGTATCCATTCCGGCACCGCTATCACGCCTCCCCATGGTATGAAGAGCTGCGTAGTATGCGTAATGAGGTATGTGAAATATGTTCCGTAGCCTCCTATCCCTCCGTAGTTTGCAGAATAGGGAAGCGGGAATGTTGGGGATATCAGGTATGTGATCCCTCCGGTGAGCTGCAACGATGTCGCGCCGGTAGTGGAAGCGACAGGCTGGTAGTAGGCTATGAACCTTGCAAGGTTCTGGAATGTTCCCTGCACCCCAGCAATGAACCGGAACCATACGGTAAGGCTCAGCTCGAGCGATGATGCTAGTATGACAGGAAGGACGCTCACGTAGAGGAATGGTATAGGGAGGCGCCCGCCTATGCCCCTGAACTGCTCGAATGCTAGCGGTATCTCCACCTTCATCTCGTATGCGTATATGCTCGCAAGGAAGACTATGACCGCGAAGAAGAGCGGGCCGAATGCTATGATTGCGTTCGATATCGCTGCCGCGCCGCCTGCCTGTATCGCGGTTATCGCCTCGGGCAGGAGTATCGTGAGCGTTCCGGCGACTATCGCGTATGAAACGCCCGCGGCAATGAACATGTTTATTCCTGACGTTATGCCGTACTTTGTCATTGTCTCGTCAAGGTATATTATGATGAGCGCGCCCACAGCCATCTGCGCAACCACAAGAGGTATTGCTGCTGCGGAGGCTACCGGCACGTATCCCGTATACACGAATATGAACGACTCCACTATCGCTATGCCTATCGCGGATATCTTCTGTATCGTCTGTATCCGTCCCTTCTGCACCGGGTCGTTCATGTCTATGTTGAGCATGCCGGACCCTGATATCAGCTGTATTATTATGCTGGAGAGCACTATCGGGCCTATGCCCACTGTTATGAGGCTTCCTATCTTTGCCGCGAATATTATGCTTATGAGCTGCAGGAATGGCTGGTTGACGGCCTGCTGGTTCACCCCTATCGCGTAGGTGTTGTAGAGGAGGAAGTAGACAACGATTATGCCGGCCGTCCAGTACATCTTTTCTCTGAGCGAGAGCGCCCTTGTCGGGTTCTTTATTGAGGGTATTATGTTCCCTATTGTGTCAACAAATTCAAGCCCCAAGTCAAAGCACCATCATCGTTTATTCTTGCCCTTGCCGTTCATCTCGCTTATCCTGACCACATACGTGCCGTCCCTCCTTGCGATGCTGGAGCGCATTATTTTCCTTTCCGCCGCATACTCCTTTAGCAAGCCATTGAGGAAGCTGATAGATATATCAACAAACTCCTTTTTAGCCTTTAGCGCGCTGAACTGCATTTCGCAGGCAAATGGGTTGGTGCTCTTTACGCGCATATCGCATAGGTTGAGCAGCGGGAATAACGTCTCGAGCTGCCTCCCTGACCTCTTTAGCCTTGCGGCGTCCAGGCCCAGTGAGGAGCCTATCATGCTGCCCATATGGCAGATCACGCTGTTCATCTCGCGCGAGTAGTCGTCCCTGGTGAACGAGGATGAGCCAAGAAGGTAATACTCCTCGGCAAAACGCTGGCTCCTGTCCCCGTGCGATTCCGCTTCCGCCTTCACCTTTTCCGTGAGCCCGCTCAGCAGGTCTGCATCTCGCGCCTTAAACTGCATAGGTGCGGGCGCGCTTGTGAAGTAGCAGTATTCTGAGCCGTTGCCGCTGCATGAGATTTCCTCCACAGGGACATGCTGGCCCTTGCCTGCGGTAAGAAATCCGGAGATGATGCCCGCCTCAAAAGTGTGCACGTTAAGGCCTATCTCGCTCCTTCCGCAGTTGTGGAACTTTATGCTTATCCTTTCAGGAAGCACGCTGTAGCTGACTCTTGAGAAGCCCGCCTTCTCGAAGAAGCCCACAAGGTCCGCTACGCTCTCCTCGTACCATGTATAGCGCTTTTCGCGCTGGTAGATCCTGTATAGCAGCCTGCCAGCGGATATCCCGGACTTGTAGTAGAGGTTCCTCATGGCTGGGGTCAGGCTCGAGAGCACAGAGCTGAAGAGCATTGCGCATTCAGGCGTTTCGTTTGGCCTGCCCTTGGATAGGATCCTGTTGAGGAGAACCTCCTCGTAGCTTGTGCTCCTCCTCATCTCGTCGCTAAGGTAAAGCGGTGTTCTGGCTGCCCTTTTGCTTGGCCTTCTCGCCCTCTTTGCCCTGACAGGGGCCCTTTTCTTAGCTTTTTTGGGTGCCATACAAACATCAATTCATTTACTGATCCTGCATGAGGGCTTTGAGAGCTTGTTCAGGTAATATCCTGTAACAAGCAGGTTCGCCGCTATAAGTGCGCCGAATATCATTGGCGCGTTCTCCGATACAATTGTGTTTATCAGCGTGGCCTCGCCGCCTCCAAGGCCCAGGGCGAGCACATTGAAGAGTATCGCAGCCTGGCAGCCGCATCCGGAGATTACCCCGCCAGCGAGCGCAGTTGCCGCGCTTACGGATGTCGCTGATATCTTCGCCTTGTTCTTCCTCGTATTGCTTATGGAGTATGCTGCGATTGTAAGCGTTACAGAAGAGACAGCCGAAAGCGCATAGATGAGATAGAGCGGCACCGGAGTCACAGGTATGCCGTGCTGCTGTATGGAGAGTATGAATGTTATCAGGTAGTAATACGCAACTGCTACGGCTATGTTGAAGGCAGCATACTTCGGGATGTATATTCCCTTCAGGGATTTTGCTATACTCATGCAAGGCCCATAGCTTTTTCCAGGGTGGTTATTGCGGGAAGCGAGCAGACGCTTGCGGCGTTGTTGATAGATGCGCATACCTGCGCCACATACACGTCGGCTGCTGCGTACTCCTCATAGGAGAACGAGCTGTTGAACTGCTGCAACTGGTTGAGTATCTGGCTCTGGCTCATGTAGGTAAGGGGCAGTATGTTGGTTGTGCCAGTGGTTTCCGAACTGGTTGCGTTGCCGAATATCACGCCGGCCGCGCCCCTGCTCAGTGATCGGCCCCACAGCGTGAAGGGTGTGCCCTCGAACATTGACGTGCCGTTCATGAAGCTCATCGCCTGCTCGTAGCTCTGGTTGGGCGCTCTCGCCACAAAGTATGATATCGGGTCCTGTGAGTTGACGAATTCGAAGCCCCCTGTAATCGGGGAATCGTATTCGGCGCTTATGAAGTTTATGTAGCTGCTCGAATAGCCGTTCCCGAAAGTGACGCCGCTGTTCGTCGTGTAATTGTCAGCATTCCAGTACAGGGTCGGCACGTCGCTGTCTCCCAGTGCGCTGTAGCCTATGTAGAGCCTGTTGAACGACCCGAAGCGGGAAAGTGCGAGCGCCATCGCCCACCTGCTCTCGCCACAGTATACGCATGATATCGCGCCTATGTATATGACGCTGGGCCTGCCGCCTATAAGAGGAGGGGTTACGCGGACTGCGCTCAGCGGGGAGATGTCAAAGTATGGCGCTGTGTATATGTAGTTGCCCGCATACTGCTCCCCTGGGATTGAGAGGCTTGTAACCTTCTCCCATGCGGTCTCGAAATTGCTGTTCGGCGCGTTGTTTATTACGGAAAGCTGCCCGGAACTCAGCGGGGTGTCTATCCCGGTAAGCCTCTTGCCGAATGGCTGGCCGACCACGGCCAGATTGATATACGGGTACATCACGTACACTGCAAGTGCGGCTATTATTATGACCAAAAGCGCGATTACGGTCTTGAGCAGCTTTATCTCTTTCTTTAGCGACGCCATTATATCATCAATAAGATATATTTTAAATTGGAATTCATGTATTTAAACCCTTGTGGGGCTGGTATTGTAGGCAAGGACAGCCCGTGCGGGCAGGACGCCCTTCAGGAATGTTTCTATTCCTTGCTTGCGTGTATATACAGCATAATAAATGATCCGATGGACACGAAGCAGCTCATCAAGGAGAAGACGGTAGAGAAGCAGGTCACCGAGATGGCTGATGCGCATTGCCACCTCGACCTTCTGGAGGACATCGCGCAGATAGCAGAATCGATAAGGTACGGGGTGCGGACTATCGTGACCAACGGCGTCAACACAAAGTCGAACATGAGGGCTATGGAGCTTGCCGATAACAAGAATATATTTGCGATGCTGGGAATAGATCCCGAGCATGCTGGTGTGGGGGACGACGAGCTAGAGTTCACGATCAAGACGATAAGGCAGAATGCCACGAGGATATCGGGCATAGGGGAGATAGGGCTCGATTACGGAAGGGTGAAGGAGAAGGTTGGGGTGGAGAGGCAGAAGGAGGTCTTCGGCGCCTTCCTGGAGCTTGCGAAGGAGCTCAGGCTTCCTGTGAGTGTGCATTCAAGGGACGCGATCGTTGATGTGATCCACACGCTTGAGGAGAAGGGCATGGAGATGGTTCACATACACTTCTTTGAGGGCAGCGTGCAGCAGGCGAAGGAGATTGAGAAGAGGGGCTGGCTGATATCCGTGCCACCGATAAATTCATCGAAGAGAGGCAAGATTATAAAAGAAATAGCGATAGATAATATAATGGCGGAGAGCGATGCGCCGGTAGTCGGCGTGACGCCAAGGGATGTTGAGAAATCGATAGAGATAGTGGCCGAGGCGAAAAGGATAGAATTTAAGAGGGCCGCCGACCTTCTCACACAGAATACCAAGAAGTTCTTCAGGTTGCACACAAAAGGAATGTTTATGCGTTACTAGGGCCCGTAGCTCAGCTTGGACAGAGCGGCAGACTTCTAATCTGAAGGTCCCGGGTTCAAATCCCGGCGGGCCCGAGACGATTTGTCGTCAGCGGAGCGGAAAGGAACTTATATATATTAAAAATTCCATAAATAATACGATAAAATGTCGACAATTTCGATAGCGAATAGCCCGCAGCCTATGCTCTTTCCGTCAATAGTGAGGGAGGAGCTTGCCGAACTTGCAAAAGGGACGCTACCGCCGATCAACAGGACAGACCTAATAAGATTTGAGCTCAGGTCAAAGCTGCGCAGGCCGCCTGCCGATTCGTTTGGGTCGATCATGATTCTCGAAGAGCAGCTTTATCGCGGCTCAAGGAGGCCTGGGCAGACCGTCTTTAGGGAATCATCTGTCACTTTCATAGCTGGAGTATTTTTGTGCCTTGATAAAGAATCTGCGAAAAGCTATGCGGTGAATGGGGCCGGAATACCGCTAAGGGAGGAACTGAAGGCAAATCCCCCTGTTGTTTACACTTGCTCTATAGAAAAACTAAATCTGCTTGATCTGAGGACCAAAGTGAATGTTGATACCACGGTGAAGGGTTTTGCACACTTCCTGAATAGGGTATTGAGATTGGATTCGCTTCCTCTTCTGGCGTCGTTGGACAGGAACTGGACTGAGGAAGAGGCGCGCATACTTTCGAATGAATCGTTGTTCGGAGAGTTGGTTGGCTCCGTATGCCTGTCCAAAGACTCGGGTGGAATGCTCAGCAAGATGCAGAAAAAGCTGAATGGCACCTTTGCAGAGTACCTTATCGCCTTTGGCCTTGACGGAGTAATAACCGAGGACCGCGACCTGATTGTTTTCGACGCAGACAAGGTAAAGATAACTGGTGGGATGCAGGTAGATCCCAGGCTCAGGTCCTTTTCTTAGTGCTCAGGACAGAAGATATTTATACCAGAAACGCCATAATTATAATCGGGTGGTAATGTGGCTGTGAGAACTGCGGATTCGAGGCGTGCAGCTGAGGAGGGGATAGCCGAATCCATGCGCGGAATCGGCTCGATAACCTTTCTTGCGGAATACACTGCAAACGCAGGCAGCGTAAGAATCGCCAGAAAGGTGCGTGCAAAAATCAGCGACGCATTCCTGCTCATTAACGGCGCGGTAACCGAATTAAAAATAGCTCCGGATCCGCGTGCGCTTCTGCGCAGAGATGATGGCGAGCAGGATCATGGCTCTAGAGACCTGCTTTGGATGGCAGAAACAGGCATTGTGCTGGAATCCAGGAAGGTCGTTGGAAGGATGGGCGGCCTGGGAGGCAAAATAGAGGAAACAGAAGTGGAATTCAATGCAGACCTGGCACTGCTTAGGGGAAGGACTGAGGACACAGTGGCTATTGCTTAGCCTCGCTTTCAGAACCTGACATTTGGTCTCTTGTGACGCCACCGCGCTTCTGCTGCTTCTCCATCTTGGCGTTTGCGAACTGCACCGATAGGTCCTCCTCGTTCTGGCTGTCCTGCCAAGCCTTTATGTAGGTCGCTATGTTCCTTAACGGTTTTGAGAACCTGTCCGTCATTATGTATGTGCTGTTCTCGTGTTTTAGCAGCCCCAGTGCTACTCCGAAATCCAGGTACCTCTTTGCCGTGGCTATGGGGATGTCCTTTGGCACGTTCTTGAGCCTGAGCTCCCTTGCCTTCTTTACCTCAAGGAGAAGGGTTGCGAACCTGTAAGCCTCGGTCTCGTTGTCGAAAAATATCTTCGCCACTTCCTTTACGTTCACGGACTTCAGCTTGTCCTTCAGTGGTGCGTCCTCGAATTCCCAGTACTTTATTGCCATAGACTGCACCTGCACGGTATGCAGTATATTAGCTCATCTATTCTTAATAAATGTTATTGTGTCTCCCTCTTTTAGTACATGCTCTGTTCCGACCCTCTGCCTGTTGAATTTTGCGCTCGGACCGCTTATATAGGCGCACTTCAGGTTGTCCAGTATCTCGGTATGCAGCTTCGCTGCTGCCTCTCCGACAGTAGATTGCGCCTTCAGTATCAGCGGCTTCGCGATGTCTTCGTCTTTCGGCTTCAGGTAAATTGTCATTATGTTCAGGTTCCTGTATATCGCGGTCTTGAGCTTGTCGATGTTTATGTTCTGGGTCGCGCTTATCGGCAGTACCTCGATGTTGTATTTCGAGGAGAGCGTGCCCGCCACCTTCTCGTAGTCGCTGTTCAGGTCTATCTTGTTCAGCGCGACTATGCCGCGCATGTAGTGGTTCTTGCTTGACACGAATCCTATGAGTTCCTCTATGGTTATATTCTCGTCTATCCTTATGCGCGCGTTGTAAGTGCCGAATTCCGATATCACCATCTGGATCTCCCTCTCCGAAAGCTTTGACCTGTTCGATTCGACGAGAAGCCCTATCGCGTTCGACGATTCGTTTATGAATATCTTTGGCTTGGGCTTGTTTATGAGAACGTTTAGCGCCTTCAGCTCGTCGAGAAGCATCTGGAGATGCACCGTCTTGTCTATGTCTATGACGAATATTATAAGGTCAGCTACCCTCATCGCGGCTATCACCGATCTTCCGCCGCCTGCGCCCAAGTGCGCGTTCTCTATTATGCCAGGCATATCGAATATCT
>DUIS01000053.1:7717-8025 GCA_013330215.1 Microcaldota archaeon
TCGAATATCTGTATGCGCGCCTCGTTGTAGAACATAATCCCGGGAATTACGGTAGTCGTGGTGAATTCATACCTTGCCGTTTTTGATTTCGCGCTTGTGAGTACATTTATTATGGATGATTTCCCGGTGCTAGGGAAACCCATGAGGGCCACGGTCGCATCGCCCGTCTTCTTTACGAAGAATCCCTTTCCCTTCTGCCCCCTCCCTGATTCCACTATGCTCTTCTTTATCTCGGATATCTTCTTCCTCAGTATTCCTAGGTGCTTGTTGGTCGCCTTGTTGTATTTCGTCTTTGAATACTCCTTGCT
>DUIS01000053.1:8150-9559 GCA_013330215.1 Microcaldota archaeon
ATTTAATGATTACTTTGATAAACCTCAGTTTATGAGGATAAATATAGTTATACAATATAATTTTATGCAAACAGTTATATTTAAATATGTTATCAGTGAGTGTAAATAGCTTTAATAAGCAAACAGTGAATCAAATGGCAAAAAAGAAAAAGTCAACAAAGAAGAAGAAAAGATAAAAGGACCAGTTTTGGAACGGTAGTTACCGTTCCCTTTTCCTTTTATTTTTATAACCACGATCTAATTTTTCCCTCTATAAATGTGTATTTTTGTTATCTTGGCGTATCCGCTCCGGTTATGAAAGGTTCATGAAACGCTTCTTGAAGCCCCTGTCGTTCTTTATGCTGCCGAACAGCTTCTTCATCTTGTTGAACTCCGATATCATGGAGCGCACGTCCTTCTCCGATGTGCCGCTGCCGCTCGCTATCCTTGCGATGCGCTTCGGGTCGTGGAGCAGCCTTTCGTTCTTGCGCTCCTCCTTTGTCATCGATGCGATTATGACCTTGTACTTTTTCAGCTTCTCCTCGCCCTGCTCCAGCGTCTCCTTGGGCACATCCGGCGCCCCCATCATCCCGAATATGCTCTTGAGAGGGCCCATGCTCCCCATCGCCTTGAGCTGCGAGTAGAATGTCTCGAAGTTCAGCTCCTCTGCCTCCATCTCCTCGGGCTTCAGGTTCGCCTCCTTGACCGCGGTCTGCACATGCTCTATGAGAGAGGCTATGTCCGGTATGCCCAGCAGGCCCCCTATGAACTTGTTCGAGTCGAATGGTTCTATGTTGTTGAGCTTCTCCCCCATGCCTATGAACATCACTCTTGCGTTTGCTGCGCTTGATGCACTGAGCGCGCCCCCCCCCTTTCCTGAGCCGTCCATCTTCGTGAGTATTACTCCTGATATCTTCACTGCCTTGTCGAATTCCCTTGCCTGCTTGCCTGCCACCTGCCCGAGGTCGGCGCTAACCACAAGCACCTTCTCGTCCGGATTGAATTGTTCTGCCACCTCCTTCAGCTCCTTTATGAGAGGGTCGTCAAGCGCATTCCTGCCGCTGGTGTCGCATATCACCACCTGCTTGTCCCTGAACTTCTCCATGCCCAGCCGTATTATCTTCGCCGCGCTCTTTTCGGTCTCCAGCCCGAAGAACGCCACGTTCGCCTGTTTTGCAAGCGTCTCTAGCTGCGTGTACGCCGCTGGCCTTGTGACGTCGCAGCATACAAGCGCCGCGCTCAGCCCCCTGTCCTGGTAGAATTTTGCGAGCTTTGCGGCTGTGGTCGTCTTGCCCGAGCCGTAAAGGCCCATGAGCAGTATCCTGTGCTTTTTCAGTTCTGGGAGATAGGTAGGGCCTACCAGCCTTACCAGTTCCTCATACACTATGTTTGTTATGTAGTCCTTAGAGTTGAGCCCTGCTGGAGGCTTG
>DUIS01000031.1 GCA_013330215.1 Microcaldota archaeon
CAGCCCAGATAACAAGACAGGCGAAGGTAAAGGGCACGAACGAGAGCTTCGCTGTAGTCTTTGCGGGCATAGGCATAACCTACGACGACGCAGAGTATTTCATAACGGAGTTCAGGAAGACCGGCGCGATGAAGAGGACTGTAGCGTTCATAAACCTTGCAGACGACCCGAGCATTGAGCGAATCATAACGCCAAGGCTTGCGCTCACGACTGCGGAGCACCTTGCATACGACAAGGGGATGCACGTTCTTGTAATACTGAACGACATGACTAACTATGCCGAATCGCTGAGAGAACTATCAAGCGCAAGGGAGGAGGTGCCTGGAAGGAGAGGCTACCCAGGCTACATGTACACAGACCTTGCAAGCATATACGAGCGTGCGGGAATACTCAAGGGAAAGAAGGGCAGCATAACCCAGCTCAATGTGGTCACTATGCCGAGCGACGACGTCACTCATCCGATACCGGACCTCACAGGCTACATAACCGAGGGGCAGATATTCCTGAGCAGGGAGCTGCTCAACAAGGGCATGTACCCGCCGATAAACCCGCTGGGCTCGCTCTCTAGGCTGATGAACAACGGCATAGGAAAGGGCAAGACAAGGGAGGACCACAGGGGAGTAGCCGACCAGCTCTACGGCGCATACGCAAGGGCGCAGGACGCAAAGGCGCTTAGCTCCATAGTGGGTGTCGAGGCGCTCAGCGAGAGCGACAGGCAGTACCTCGGCTTCGGAAACGAGTTCGAGAACAAGTTCATAAAGCAGGGCCCATATGAGAGCAGGGACATAGAGAAGACGCTCTCCATAGGATGGGATCTGCTGTCCGCGCTGCCGGAGACCGAGCTCACAAGGATCAAGGAAGAATACGTCAAGAAATATTACAAGGGAGGCAAATGATAAACCCGACACGGATGAACCTCATCACGACGAAGCGACGCATAGCCATGGCAAAGAAAGGCTACAATGTCCTGAAGAGGAAGAGAGAGGTTCTTGTGATAGAGTTCCTCAGGCTGTTGAAGCAGTCGAAGCGGGACAGGAGCTACCTCAACAAGCTGATGCTCAATGCCTACAGGTCCGTGACGATCGCATCGGCGTATGTGGGGGACTTCGAGCTGCAGTCTACTGCGCTGCACGTGCCGGAAGCGGAGCGCATAAGCATAACACTCAAGGGCGTCATGGGCGTCAGGATACCGGAGATAATGAAGGCCGCGACCATAGGCAAGGCGAACTACAGCCTAATGTCTACGAGCATAGCCGTTGACGACATAAACGAGTCGTTCACCAAGGCGCTTGATACCGTAGTTGACGTCGCGCAGAGGGAGCTCGGGCTGAAGAAGCTTGTGCTTGAGATAGAGAAGGCGAAGAGGAGGGTCAACGCATTGGAGTACAAGTTCATACCCGAGATGAGCAGGCAGTCCAAGTACATATCGATGCGCCTTGACGAGATAGACAGGGACAGCTTCGTGGCCCTAAAGCACGTAAAGAAAAGGATTGCCAAATCCGGCGGCGGAAAATGAGAACCGCGAATGCTCTTTTGTGCAGGCGCAATTATTAAATAACCAGAATATAGAATATTTGCGTGATCAAATGGATGCGATAAGATCCAATATATGGGCTGCAAGAGCCGCGGCATTGCTACGAGACCATGGAACGGCTGCCAGGAGGCATTCAGAAGCAGGCAGGCTCTTGAAAGAACGTGGAGAATTGGGACCGGCAAGAACGCAGTATCTTAGAGCGGTAAAGCATTTATTAAGACTCGAAGATATAAACAGGGTAAGCGATCCTGGACTTGCCAGTTTGATGCTTGGTATAGCGGATGCGAATTTAGGAAAAATTATTGAGATAAATTCCGCTTTAAGAACCCTTAGCATTCTCTATAGTCCAGCCTCCCCGGCGGCTTCTAAAAGGGCATGAATCAGCGCTTGCCGTTGTTGCGCTTTGTGTATTCGTCGAATACCTGCTTGTAGGTCTCAAGGCTCCCTATGTCGTGCCATTTCTCCTTGTAGACATAGCCATGGACCTCTGTGCTCGCCGCAAGCCATTTGACAAAATCCCCTATCTTGTCGGAGTTCTTCGTCTCTGTAAGATATTCGTCGAATTTTCCGAGCATTTCCTTTGGCATGATGTATATGGCAGTGCTCACCAGCGTTGATGCGGGCTCTGTTGGCTTTTCCTCGAACGAGACAATCCTGTGGTTCTCGAGCGTCGCGACACCGAACTTCTTCGCCTCCTCCTTCGAGCCGATGTCGTGGAACGCGACTGTGGGCTTCCTGTGCTCGTTGAAATGCTCGATCACATTCCTCACGCTGAAGTCGTAGAGGTTGTCGCTTGCTATTATTATCAGATCGTCGTCTATCTTCTTCTCCTTTATCGCGTAGGCTATGCCCTTCACAGCCCCGAATTTCTCGGCGTTGCTGCTTGCGTCTTCCACGACAAAGTCTATCTTTACAGGCATCTTCTCTGTCTTCTGGCTGGCCCAGTACTCGAACGCCTGCACAAACCTGGAGTTTGTCGAGAGTATTATGTCGGTTATGCCGCAGGATACAACGTCATCGAAGGCGTATTCGACTACAGGCTTTCCCGCTATTCCTACGGGCAGAAGCGCCTTTGGCATGAAATATGTTATGGGTTCCAGCCTTGTGGCGAAGCCGCCGCAGAGCAGTAGTGTTTTCATGATCTTCATCCAGTGGCGAGCCCCTTGACAAAATGGCGATTAGGCTCGTTGTAATCTATCTTGAGTCCTTTATATATTTATAGCTTGCGTAGTCTGTGAAAGCCCCGTTTGTGCGGGCAGAACAGAGCTGATCTTGCCTTCCATGTCGGCTTAGTTCCGCAAATCCCGGTGTGTACAATACCCATAAATAAATGCGCTTCGCTATACATCTGGTAAAACACTTGGTTAGCCATGGTGCTGCACGATTGGGCTGCCCACCATCACGGAAATGCTGCGCGTTTGCAGGAAAAAGAGGGATTATATGCTGAAAATTGGCACAGACCTGAACAATAGGCTTGAGCTCAAGGAAGAGCGGGTGACGCTAGCCAAGGGCCTGCTTTCCGTTACGGGCGAGAAGGGCGTCGTCTTCGGCATCGACACCAGGGAGCTTGAGCGCGCATTCGTTGAGGAAGGCCTCGGGATAGGTAAGCTTGTCATAAAGACAAAGCTCGGGGCTGAGAAGGAGATAGCCTACTTCACGAAGAGCAAGGTGAAGATGTTCAGGAAGTTCGCAGACGCGATAAACGAGTACCTGAGGAGCAACAGGCTCGTCCCAGCAACATTCGAGGAGAAGAAGGAGAAAAGGAGCAGCATAAGCACGCTATACTGGCTTTACGGCTTCGCCACCAAGCACAGGAGGCTGCTCGCTGTCGGCATAGCGCTCTCCATAGCCACTGTCGCGCTTAACCTGATACCGCCATACCTGCTCAAGGTGCTGATAGACAACGTCATACTTGCGAAGACCCGCACCGCTGGCCTCTTCGAGGAGCTGACAATAGTGCTTGTGATATCATACGCCGCATCAAGCATTGTGCAGGCGTTCCAGTCATATGCGCTGAACATCGCCGGGAACAGGATAGTCACAGGGCTCCGCGGCAGCCTGTTCAGGAAGGCTGTGCGATTGCCTGCGAGCGACATAGACAACATATCACCCAGCAGGATACAGTCTAGGCTGACTACGGATACGGGCAACACCCAGTGGCTGATGACCTACGGGCTCAGCACTATAATAACCAACATATTGACGATAGTCGGAATAGGTGTGATACTCTTCCTCCTCTTCCCGACACTTGCGTTCTACGTCCTGCTTCCCATACCGGTCATAATAGTGCTCATAATAAGCTACAACAAGAGGTCGGACAAGGCCTACCACAAGAGCTGGAGGAGGAGCGCGGACCTTATCACTAGGATAAACGACGTGATACCGAACTATGCGGTGATAAAGAGCGCGACAAGGGAGGAGTTCGAGGGCGACGAGTTCGGCGAGGGGCTTGAGAAGTACTATGACACGCAGGTCGACATAACAAAGATGGAGCTAAAGTACTGGCAGCCTGTGGGGTTCCTGGTGGCGCTCGCAGCGGTTGTGATATGGTGGGTCGGCGGCAACCTCGTGATAGTGGGGACGCTGCAGCTCGGAGTTGTGACCGCGTTCCTTGCTTACATGGCGATGTTCTACGGCCCCATACAGCAGATAAGCACGATAATGCCCTATGTGCAGGAATCAATAACATCCGGAGAGAGGCTTCGAGAGGTATTCGACAATGATGATGCTGCAAAGGAGCCGAGCGGAAAGCAGAAGCCCTCGTTTGCCAAGGATATAGTGTTTGATAAGGTCTGGTTCGGCTACGATCCGCTCTTCCCTGTGATAAAGGGGATAAGCGCAACAATAGGCAGGGGCAAGGTCATAGCGATAGTTGGAAAGAGCGGCGCAGGCAAGAGCACCATAGCA
>DUIS01000073.1:0-2894 GCA_013330215.1 Microcaldota archaeon
TGATAGTACTGGTGTTTCTGCTAGTACCGCGAAATTACCTGCCGATCCAAGAGCCGGTAGTGCCGGACCTGCAGCGTTAACTGAATGTGATAGAAAGAAAACTAGTAAGATTAAGCCAAACAGGCCAAATAGACTTTTACGCAGCATATAATTTTCCATATTTCACGCCCCTATATAAGAAATGTTTAGTTTATTAAAGCATATAATACTTTGTTATTTTACATAATACTTTACTTCTAATCAAAAATGCATATTTTAAAAAAACCTTTAGAAATTAAAGTATTTAGCATGTAACGCACAAATGTTTTTATATATGGCGCTTAGATGTATTAGCATGGTAATAATAAGAGGATTCCTGGAGATCCTGCAAATGTCTGATAGCGATGGACCTAGATCCTTTAATGACTTTACAAAGATATCAATAAAGAAAAGGAGACTGAGTTCGGCAACGGTCTCCAAAAGGCTTGATGAACTTATCGCGGTAAAGGCTATAGAGGAGGTAGTAGGCAGGTCGAAGACCGGAAGAAGGATAATAGCGTATAGGGCAACAGAAAAAGGCAAAAGGGTAATAGAACTGGCAAGGGAACTTCAAGAGGCACTTACCGTCCAGAAGGCGAAATAGCACATTTATAGGATGATGCAAAAAACGACGCCGACTTCTGACATTTCCTTCATGGCCAGTTGAGATATTAGCACTTCCAGAGGCATGAGTTTGGGTTAAGTTAGCTAGCCCCTTGGGTTTTTCAATTGTTTCTTTCTTCCGTAAAATATTTGGATAGTTTTGTGTTCAAATTCCCCCACCCCTGACCACTTTTATCTTTTTACCAGTATGGATCATTTGAGGATTTGAGGTATTGCGGTACGTGGGATTTTTCTTACTTTAACTACGTCCATACCTAATAATTTTGCTCTGACCAGTCTATGCAACCCATCAAGTATAAGCAATCTACCTTTATTTTCCATGATATCTATAGGGTGCTTCATATCACAGTTCAATACTCTATCATATTCTGACTTGTATCTTTGGGGATCAGCAAGAACCTCATTAGGAGTTAGGTCGTAATAACCACCATCTGGCTTATTCCAAAAATGTACATCGAAATGCCAGGCAAGATCACTTATTGGGATAGTCGTTACTGATATGTCCAATGCCCATACTTTCCTTGAGCTCCAATCGAAATCAAAACCGACATCTTTTATTATTTTAGGCATTACTTTAGGTTTACCAATCTGCTTATATGCAAGGACAGCACCATCCAGATTTACTATTGATAGGTTTGATTTGTCTTTCTTGATAGTTAATATGGCGCAATCATTTAAATCTCTGGCTAATTCGCCTGCCTTTAGTATTTCTCTGATGATGCACCTTATTGGGCCGCCATGTGTTATAATGGCCGTTGTTCGGTGCTCCTTGTCGTTTGCGATTTTCTTAAAGGCTTTCATGATTCGTTTTTTGAAATGCACATAATCTTCAGAATTATTGACTTTGTGATGTATGCCTTTTCCCAATTCTTTTACCTCTTCTGGATGCCTTTGCTTTGCTTCTGATTTTAGTAGACCGGTAAGGATCCCGTAATTATTTCTTTCCCTTAAATCATCCACTATCTTCAATTTAACATTTAAGGACTTGTTGACTATGCTTGCTGTTTCTATCGCTCTTATCCTGGGACTTACGTAAATAATTTCAATGCCTTTGCCTTTAAGTTTTTTAGCCAGTTCTTTAGACTGCCTAACACCTTTAGGGGACAGATTATCGTCATAGTCACCACCATATCTGTCCTCCACGTCTCCTGTTGTTTCTCCGTGCCTTATCAAATAAATCTTCATGTTATCATTGAGGACTTTAGAAAAGAATTCTATCGTCGTTCTGTCTGCCTGATCAGAGTGTTTTTTACTGTCGTGGAATCCGTGCTCTGCCCCATGTATAGTTTCAAGTTTTGCTTTGATCATTTTTGAATACTTTACGGATTGTTCATAGGGTACACTCGAATCTTTATCCCCATGAATAAACAAAACAGGTATCTTGATTTTGTATAATTCCTTCCAAGGCCTTAATTCCGACACTTCCTCGATGAGCTTTTTCCCATACCTAGTCCTGCGTCTTATTATGTAACCCTTTTCCTTCAATCTCTGCTCGTTTCCCTCGGCAATCCATCGTTTAAGTAAACTTTTATATTCTAATACAGAGTTCCAGTAAATTAGCGCCTTTACTTTATCTTGATGGGATAGAACAAAATATGAGGCTGGACCGCCACTAAAACTTGCAGCAACTATCCCAAATTTCTTATAGCCTTTGGAAATAAGCAACTTAGATGCAGAATCTATGTCTTGTGCTTCACCTTTAATTGTGGTATTAATAGTGTCTCCTTCGCTTTCGCCGTGGCCCATGAAATCAAAGCGGAAGGTTGCGAATCCGGCATTTGAGAGTTTTCTTGACAAGTCTGTAAATATGCCGTCTTCCTCCTTATCTACTGTTGCACCGTGACATAGTATTATGCAGGTATTGGTTTTGGATTTTGGCTTTTCCAATATGCCGGCTAATTTGAGGCCGTCTTTGTTCTTAAAGTATATTTTAGCCATTATAATTTACCTCCTTCATAGAAAGTTGGGAGGGAGGTTTTTTAAGCTAGTATCATTTCTGGTTCTCTGTCTTCAGCGGCACCTTCATGAGGTATTTCTCGAAAAGCGCCTTAAGCGCTGGGTCGTTTGACCATTCCTCGATTATTGTGTCCTCCGACTGTTTTGTCGAAACGAACATCACGTTGTGTATGTTCAACTTCTCGACCGCCAGCTTTACCGCGGGCCTTATCTCCTCTATGTGGTTCGCCTGCACGAAGTACACGTGCGCGAGCTCAAGGTTGTACTTCTTTGCCATGTTGGAGTATTTGCCATCA
>DUIS01000073.1:2948-7253 GCA_013330215.1 Microcaldota archaeon
CATCATAGGCCATGCCTATTATGAGCGTGTGTTCGCCCTCCACCTTCGGTATGTTGAGCTTCTCGATCTCTATCAGCTCGCAGGTTACCTTCAGTTCCGGATGGGTCATCTTGATATGGTTAAGCGTATCGCTCTGTATCTTTGTGTTCTTCTGCTCTATCGCGATCGGGCTTTCGTAGCTCTCTCCGAGGAATGGCCTTATCTCGGTGTCGTACACGTCCTGGCTGCTCTCCACATCGTCAAGCTTCTCTCCTGAGTTCAGCTTTGATGTGGCTGCCATCGCGACCTTCATCGCTCCGCAGTTGGTATGAGTATAATCGTGTATCTCCCTCGCGTTGAGCTCGTAAAGTGTCTTCTCTATGGCGTCAACGCCGCCTCCCGCGTCCCTTATTATGTACACCTTCTCGTTGGGGGCGTCGCGCAGCGCCTTGTCCCTGAGCTCCTCGAAGAACGGGTTCAGCCTCCTGTCCATGCATCCTATTATTGCGATTGCCATATACCCACTTCCTAAGCGTACCTTGTCGTATGCACTCCTGGCATTTCGATATCACCCTTGCTGTACGCCCGCCAGAAGCTGCTTATTGTCTCTTCGCCCCTGCCGCTGCCCGGGTATACCACAACCGTGCCTATGCCTAAATGCTTTATAGCCACTTTAACGTCGATCGGAGTCCTCTCCGCGTCTCCTGGCACCAGTGTTATTATGTAGGTGCTGCTGGGATCCAGGCCTATTGATTTCACTATATCAGAAAAATTGGCGGTGGTTGGTGTAGTCAATAGGAGGGTCCTCTCCTTTCCGACATGGCCTGAAGACCTTTTCATGCCCCATGAGACATTCAATTGCGGCGCGTCGCTCCTCCACTTGAACGCTATCTTGAGCTGTATGGACATTGCGAGCTCGTAGGTCCTTTCTAGGGCGGTGTCCCTGTCCGAAATCCTTAGGAATGGGGAGACCAGCACCTCGTAGGTGTGCGCATCGATTTCCTCCCTGTCGTTTACGCCCCTTCGTACCAGCTTTATCGCACCGCAATCGTCGTGCGGATGCAGCTTTATGCTCGTCTTTTCATATCCATGCGCCCTTAGCAGCCCTAGCATGTCCTTCTTCAGTGGACCGCCTACGAATCCCCCCAGACGCCTTATCTTCAGGGTTCCGCTGGTCTCGTGGGTTGTACACCTAGGATCCATGCAGGAAATAGTCACGTTCTGTGTCATATCGATGCCTCTCGTTAATCAATTCAATAACATGATGCTCTGTCTCATCACTCATTAGTATTCAGTTCTCCAGATATTTATTGTTTTCTGCCTTTGCTGCAAAGGCGGAGCTGCGGAAGGGCGTGGAATTATAGCCCTTCTGGCTCAGGTTTCTTGCAAACGCCTCCGCATTCGCGCCATAGGTGACAACCTCCCTTGCGCCGGTTGCCTCTATGTACTCTATGCTCTGGCTGAAGTCCGCATGGTCGCTGAGCGGGAACTGCGCGTCGGTGTTGAACCTGAACACCTTCGCGAACCCCGTCGCGACGGCGGTGAACACCCTCTTGCCGTGCGCCATCCCAAGGCCCGCCTTGATTGTCTGGAGGTCCCTTGTCTCTGTTATCCCTACAAAGTTACCGCGCAGCGCATCCTCATAGTCGCCATCGTGCTCCTCCGCTGATAAGTATTCCAGCTTTATTCCGTTATTTGTGTAGACCCCGGACACCCTTCCTATCTTCTTGCTGACTACAGGCCTTATCCCCGCGTCGTTCAGTATAGATATAAGCTCCTGCGCCTTCCCTAGCGCATATGCCCCGAATATCACTATGCCATCTTCGAGCCTTCCCCTTGCCCAGTCCTGCATCGCAGTCTCCACCTCGTTCTTGTCATTGAACCTTATGGATGGGTCCTCATAGGTGGAATCCATTATCACCGTATCCGCATCCAGTATCTCTATAGGCCTTGATGTCTTCGACCTTACCATCTGGAAGTCGCCGGTGTATACGACCCTCTTCCCTAAATGCTCGTTCTCTATGCAGAGCTGCCTTGAGCCGAGCATGTGCCCCGCCTCTATCAGCCTGAAGCCCTCCTGCTCGTTCCTGCCCTGCGCAAGCGTGATGTTGTGCGCCTGCTCGATGAGCCGTATTGTCTGCATGCTTGCAAGCACGCTCTTCGATGATTTAGCCGCGGCGATGTGGTCTGTGTGCGCATGCGATATGAAGTCGATGTCGGCCCCTGACTCCTTCCTGTCCAGGGATATCCTGAGGTTGTTTGAACTGATCAACTGGTCACCGAACCGAATCGCCAGATATACATGAATGAAAATGTATTTATAGACCTTGAATAAAATATTGGAATTAATTTAGAACCCACACAGCTTTTAATATCTTTAATGCCATAAACCAGTAATGGAAAATATAGAGGACCTTATCATAATAGGATCCGGACCTGCAGGCTACACCGCCGCGATATACGCGGCAAGGGAGGACTTCAAGCCCTTGGTGATAAGCGGCATAACAGCAGGAGGGCAGCTCATGCTCACAAGCAGTGTTGAGAACTATCCGGGATTCGTTGAGGGCATAATGGGGCCCGAACTTATGGAAACGCTCAGGAAGCAGGCCGAGAAATTCGGCACCCGCTTCGTTAACGACAATGTTACAGATGTAGACTTAAGCGGCAAGCCGTTCAAGGTGTTGACAGGCGATGCGACCTATCTTGCGAACTGCATAATAATAGCCACAGGCGCCTCAGCAAAGTGGCTTGGCATAGAATCGGAGAAGAGGTTCATAGGCAAGGGCGTCTCGAGCTGCGCCACCTGCGACGGCTTCTTCTACAAGAACAAGAACGTCGTGGTCGTTGGCGGCGGCGACACCGCTATGGAGGACTCGCTCTTCCTAACGAGGTTCGCGAGCAGCGTGACTATAGTGCACAGGAGGGACCAGTTCAGGGCAAGCGTCATAATGCAGCAGCGCGTCAAGGCAAACCCTAAGATAAAGATAATGTTCAATACGGTTGTGGACGAGATAACCGGGAATGAGAGGGTGTCCGGAGTAAAGCTCAGGGACGTATTAACAGGCAAGACAACCGCAATGGGGATAGACGGCGTATTCGCAGCGATAGGCTATACGCCGAATACCGCCTTCCTGAAAGGCAAGCTAGAGACAGACGAGCAGGGCTACCTCGTCACGAAGAACGAGGTGGAGACTGCGATAGAGGGCGTATTCGTAGCAGGCGACGTTGCCGACAGGAGATACAGGCAGGCGGTCACGGCTGCCGGTAGCGGCGCAAAGGCCGCGCTTGAGGCAAGGGCGTATCTTGAGAACCTGCACTTGAAAAGGTGAGGGTAAATGCCTACAAGGGATGCGGTCATAAAAGAGTCGTACTTTTTATCCAAATACAAATTAGACAACATAGCGGATTTGATAGCTCCGCAGCGCGCAGTGAAGCTCCGCATGTTCCTAAGGGAAGTCGAGCGTATGCCCTATTTCAAGCCCAAGATCAAGCTGAGGGAGACCCCAAACCTTAGGCTATTCTATTCGGATACGCAAATCGGCGCGTTCGGAATGGCCAGAGGCGCAATGGACAATCAGCTGGACCTTCCGGATGAGAGGACATTGATATCAAGATTGGAGAAGGATATAAGAGGGAAGGGCAAGTTCGGCCTGTATAGGGCGCTTCAGATAGCGGGCGAGGCTGCATCATGCCTTTCGTGGCGCGTTGCGGGGGACCAGCCTACGGAACTGCTGGACCTGGTGGCGCACGATGCCTCAGAGATGGCCAAGAGCATTGTCCTTTGGGATTTGGACGTTGAGAACAACAGCCACGTGAAGATCAGGTACGCCAACATGAGGATATGGGATTTTGGTTACGGTTCTGCCGGCTTCAGGCTCGTGGACGGCCGTGTGGTCCATTATGCATTCTCTGAGAATTTCAACGGATTAAGGGGATGAGCCGGGGTCACAGGATCTTTCTCTGTCCTGCCCTTTTCTCCAGCAGGTATGTCCGGACTCCCACCTTCCTGACGTACTTCTCACCGACAAGCTCCTTCATCAGCTGCGCTGCGGTGCCGTAGAGCGTGTCTAGCGAATCCGTGTGGTTGTTTAGCTTCCTGTTCTTTATGCGCTCAGTGAAATCCGAGTATCTCGCCTTTACTGATACCCCCTTGAACCAGAGCCCCTGCTTGCCGAGCTCCTTTACCACCTCCTTTGAGAGCTCCATGAGCATGCGCTCGATATCCTGCGCGCTCCTTGACTCCTTCTCGAGCGTCCTCTCCCTTCCCACAGACAATACGCTTGCGCTCCCCACTACCTTGCTGTTGTCTATGCCCTTTGAGAGCAG
>DUIS01000084.1 GCA_013330215.1 Microcaldota archaeon
GCGGCCAGCAGTTCAGCCTTGGCACCATAAAGCCTGACGCCTCGGCGAGCTTCGGCGCAGGGGTGCAGCCGTCACTCACAATAGCCAACGGCACCTACAACATAAGCGCAACAGTGACATACACTGCCCAATCGGGCAAATTCGTGAGCCAGAACACGACAATAGAGCTTGCATCGCTAATAAACTCACCGAACATAGTGGCGAGCATAGCAAGCGCCTCTCCGACAAACCTATACACAGGAGGCAACCAGACGCTGCAGGTGCAGATCCAGAACATAGGGCTTGGAACGGCAAAGAACGTCACAGCCAGGTTCCTTAACGCACCTGGAGTGAACGTTGGGAGCACATCCCAGTTCTTCATAGCCACGCTTCCGCCAAAGAACCTTACTACAGTATCGGTGTACGTAAGCGCCACAAGGGGCGCTTCAAACATGAGCTCGCTCTCGCTGCCGGTATCGTTCAGGTACTACAGCTCCAACTATGCGCAGAACATCTCCACATTGCAGAACATCAGGCTGAACGTGCAGAATTCTGCGGTGTTCAACATAACCAGCGTAAGCGGCATGCTGACTGCAGGAGTAGCATACAAGCCGTTGACATTCGTAATAAAGAACACGGGCAACGAGGAGGCAGACCAGATATCGCTCAGCCTCCAGACGACCTTCCCGATAACGCCGGTTAATCCCAACATATACATAAACTCGCTTGCGCCGGGACAGTCGACAAACGCGACATTCTATGTTGGCGTCGACCCGGGAGGCAATGCGGGGAGCTACCCGATAACAGTCTTTGAGCAGTGGCGGCAGAACAATGGCGCAGCAGACCAGGAGTTTTCGGGGTCTGTCGCATACTATGCAACTGTGAGCGGCTCATCGGGCAACACCTCCAGCTACGAGATAATAGGGGTCGTGGTCGTAATAGCGATCGCGGGCGTGGTAGTGTACAGAATGAGAAAGCGCAAGAAGGGCGCGAAGGGTAAGGAGGCGAAGGGAAAGGAATAAATTAGGATCATCCTAATTGGATACGGATGGGTATGGCATTGAAGCTGCCTCTTGACAGGCTTGTCGATTCGGCGATGTCAAAGTACAATGTGCCGGAATGGGTGCGGCCTTACGCCTACAAGTACGTGAGGAACAACCCGATAGGGTCAGTCAAGTTCGCGATAAGCCTTGTCGATACTAAGAGGAAGAAGGGGGAGGTCACGAAGGAGCGTGTGATGCTCCCGAATGGCAAGAGCTTCAAGGTAGAGTCGATACTCAAGGTGCTGAGCCTCTTCTTCTACGGCGAGGACGTGATAGCACACATAGAGCGAGGCTGGGCGGACGTCTCGCGCGTGAAGAACGCGGAATACGAGAGGCGCTTTTCTGAGATGAGCGAACTCGACGCGAAATATGCGAGAGCGATAAAGAACCTTGCCGAAGGGCTTGGAGGTCGAGTGGGCGAACGGCAGGAATCGCTAGCCAGGACGTTCGACTACATAGCTGCGATGGAGGACTGGAACGAGAGGGTCTTCGTCACAGGGCTTGTGCTGAGATATGCCTATGCGCGCACCTTCGGCTCCGTGTTCTACAAGGTATTCTACCCAGTAGCGCCGGAGTTCATGAGGTCGTTCGGCAAGGCCTTCAGCAGCAAGAACAGGGGCGTGAACTGGGACACGGAGGAGGCGGAGAGGCTGGTGCGCAGCGGCACAATCGAAAGGGGGCGCGTGCTCGAGCTCGCAAGGGAGACGCTTGCAAGGATAATGTGGTCTGTTGACGCGAACATGAGGCTCGCGAAGGAGCTCAGCATGGAGAAGGAGGTGGCATTGCTATCAGAGGTGTCGGTTGCATACCCGTTCCACAGGCTCGAGGAGCTTGGCGTGGAGCTGGACGTCAAGGATGAGATAGAGACAGTCAGGGCAAGGTTCTCAAAGCTGAAATCAGGCAGATAGCAATGCCTATATATTCCTGCGCATCCGAATATTTACCAGTGATAGTTATGGACGCGACCATTCAGGCCGATGGCAGTACCAGCAGACACGTGCGTGGCGCTGGCGGAAGGAGACTCGGAAGCATGAGGATAGGCGAGGTCGGCAGGGTGCTTGATGTAATAGGTTTTGTTAGGAGCAGGGGAGGGGGGAACTCCGTTGTTTTTACAAAGGGCGCGGACGTAATCAGGCTTCCGAACCATGGAGGCAAGGAGATAAGCGCAGAAGCGATCAGGCATTTGCTAAGGCACGGCAACGTGACTGAGGAGCAGTTCCTTGCAAGCGAGTAAACCAGTTTGTTTTCTTTGCGGCTCGTGATGCGCAAATAGGTAAGCTATATATACTTTAATCTGCAAATGCTATCGATAGCAGCATAAGGGATTGCAACATCGAATAATGCTAACTTTACAAAGACGTGATACCATGACAAACGAGGAGATCAGAGCGGGCGTGACCGGGGAGGAAAAGATGGAGAACATTGTGTACATTGGCAGGAAGCCCACAATGAACTATGTGCTTGCGGTAGTCACCCAGTTCAACAACGGGATGCGCGAGGTGACGATAAAGGCAAGGGGCAACTCCATATCGAGGGCTGTCGATGTAAAGGAGATAGTCGTGAACAGGTTCCTTCCGGACCTAAAGGAAAGGGGCATAAAGACATCTTCGGAAGAGCTTACGAACGAGGATGGCACGAAGTCGAAGGTAAGCGCGATACAGATAGTGCTTGCTAGATAGCGCTCTTCTTTTTTATTTTGCGTGGCCTCTCACATGGAGAGGCGCAATTTTGTATATGTTACGGTTAGGGCTGCCGCTCTTCCGGGATATTTACGCCATGAGCCTTCTGCAGTTCTGGGTGTCTCCTGTAAAAGCTGGTCAGCTCTTCAAAGCTGTGCACGCCAAAGTTTACGTACAGCCTCGCAAGCTGCGTGTCAACGCTGCTTAAGCTTATGCCGAGCTCGTATGCAATCTCCTTCCTTATTTTCCCATGCACATACATGTCTATGATCTTTAGCTGGGTGGGCGTTGGGGGCTTTGGAATTACTTCGCGGTATGCAAACGGCCTTGCGCCTTCGTCCGTGGGCTGCTTGGCCTTGTCTCCATTTGGTCTGCGCTTGGTTTTCTCCGCCATGCCCATCCTTTGCTCATTTGGAGCCCTGCTGCGCGCCGAGCTGTCCGTAGCCTGTCAGGCGCCACCTGTGCCCTATGTTCCTCATAATCGCGACCTTCGTTCCCCTCTCCGCACTTATCGGGTGCTTGAGCTCTATTGTAAGGTTGTCCTTCTTGGATTTCTTCACATAGCCGAGCACAGTAGCAGTGCCCATACCCATGATGAGCGGCTCGTTCTCCTGCATGTGCTGCTCTGGTATGTCGTCGCGCTTGAGCTTGATGTACTTCATCGAGAACTCGCTTATCACTGCTGGCAGCTTCCCGGTGTGGCCCACCATGTTGCCCACAAGCCCGTCTGTCTTAGTGAATGTGGGGTCCACCTCTGTCGAGATTCCTATTAGCCCTCCCGGGATCGCATCCTCAATCTGCTCCGTGCCGTTCGTCATGCTCTTTATTATCGTTATTATAGGTTCGTACGTTTCCTTCTTCGACTTTCCGCCAAGCCTCATGCCAGGCCTTATCTCGATTTCCTCGCCTATCTTGAAGCGCCCCTTCACTACCGCGCAGCCTATGACCCCTCCTGAGAGCTTTGTGGCGTCAGCGCCTGGCTTGTTCACGTCGAAAGACCTTACCACATACATGATAGGGTCTGATTCGAGGTCCCTTTTGGGCAGCTGCATCTTTGCTATCATCTCTAGCACAACGTCAACGTTCACGCCAAGGTTCGGCATGACAGGGATTATTGGCGCGTTCTCTATTATGCTACCTTTTATGAATTTCCTTATCTGCGCCTCGTGCGCGAGCGCGGCCTCCCTCCCGACTATGTCTATCTTCGTCTGTACTATTATCACGTTCTTTATCCCTAGTATGTTTATTATCATCAGATGCTCCCTTGTCTGCGGCATTGGCGCCGGCTCGTTCGCGGCTATTACGAAGAGTATCGCGTCTATGACGCTCGATCCCGCTATGGCGGTGGCCATGAGCGTCTCGTGGCCCGGCGCGTCCAGCATGGATATGCGCATCACCGGCTTTGGCGTGCCCTCGCAGCCGGTGCACTTGTCAAGAGTCGTGTAGGCGGAGGCGCCCTCGCACTTCTCGCATTTCTTTATTATCGCGTCCGCATAGCCGAGCTTTATGGTCATGTTCCTCTTTATGCTCTCGCTGTGCCTGTCGGTCCATGTGTTGGTTATGGCCCTTGTGAGGGAGGTCTTGCCGTGGTCTATGTGACCCAGTGTCCCTATGTTAAGCGCGCTGTGCTTTGTTATGTCATCCAATTGCATTACACCAGTTATGAATTACATACGAGTCCATTCCATTCCAAGGCGCGGGCCGTCCTCATCCCCAAGAACAAGAGAGACAACTTCTACCTCGGTTTGGTTTAGGTAGTCTGCGGTTCCTACTCTATAAGCCAAAAGTATAAGTTTTTTGACGTCGCCTGCATTGATTCTCGTTTTTCCCGCTAATCGCAGTATGCGGGTGATGGTCGTTTCGTCTTCGGACTGTTGCGGCAGCAATCTTCTGCTAGAAGGTCTGATTGTAAGTCCGATTTCCGGGACCTCGTTGTCCGCAGCACCTATCCTATAGGATAAGGATATGAGTTGCTTAATATCGCCATCCCCGATTTCCAATTTTTTTGCTATTTGCAGTGTGCGTGTAACAATAGCGTCGTCGGTTTCCGCCCGTAGCAGAAGGCTCTTTTTGTCGGGTTTGGCTGAAGTGCTTGCGGTTGTCATTTCTTCGCCTTTTCCTCCTTCTCCTCCTTCTTTGACTTCTTCTCCGGATTCTCGGGGAAGAGCTCTGCCACCGGCTTGCTCCCGTATTCGACTATCACAGTGTTGACGAGCTCTGTGTCGTTCGCTATCATGCTGCCCCTTACGGTGCTCCTCTTCTTCTGACCCTTGTTCCTTCCGGACCATGCGACTGTGCGCAGAACCTTTGTCTTTACGGGGCCGACTATGCTCTTGTTCATCGGGAAGCCGCTCCTGTCGCTGCCCCCGGTTATCTTAAGCTTGTAGCCATCAAGACCCAGTATGTTCCCGTCTATCACGTCGTTTATCTTGTGGTTCAAGAGCAGCGCAGCCCTGTCATTGTCAAGCTGCATCTGCCCGCTCTTTCCTGTCTTTGGGTCAGAGTAAACTATCTTCATATATTCACCGCTAGCATTAGGTTGTAGCACTTATATCATTGAAATAGCATACTTATTAATTTTTGCTTTGTGGCCTCTTTTTGGCGGACTAGTCTTTATACAGTTTGTGGTTCTCCAGGTGTATAAGAGCCATCCGCACAGCCTCTTTTGTGTACTCCTTCCTGGTCAGCCTGCCCTTAGTCAGGGAGTTTATGACGCCTCCGGAATAGCCTATTATCTTGTCCTCTGTCAGTCCAGCCTTGTGATATGCCTCATTCAGGTCGAGCTCTTCCTCGAAAATCAGCTTTGTGACCTCTTTGGGGCATTCGAACGCGGATGATAAGCCTATGTGGGTTCTGCTTCCGTCATAGATCACACATGCGGTTACGTTCATGAATCCTGTTTTTGTATTCGGGACCTCCATGAAACCCGATTCTATGCCAAAACTGTAATCACAGTCGCGGAAGGCATTCTTGGCCCTGTTTATCGCGCCCTGAATGGTTTCGACGAGGGATCGTGGCTGCTTTGACATACCTGAGTCAGCCTCAAAATCAGAGACACTGGAATCCCGCAAGAATTCGTAGTCCTTTATGATCTCCTTTACCGCATTTACCTTTACAGGATTCTTTGATGCAACATTGATTCTCATAGGATCCTCCAGGCGCTAGGTGAGTGTAGCACAGGCTTTACCTGTACATGTTCTCGGGCTCTTCCTTGAAGCGCTTTATCCTTTCCGCGAGCTCCTTCGGGATTGTGGGCCTTACCTCCTGCAGCGCATGCACGAAATCCTGCCATATGACTATGTCCCTCTGCACCCTTATCGCGCCCATTCCTGCCTCCCTCACTATGTTCTCTATCTCCGCTCCGGTGTAGTTCTCGGTCTGCGCTGCGAGCTCCTCCAAGGATACGTCCTTTGCGAGCGGCATTCTCTTTGTATGGACCGCGAATATCGCCTGCCTTGTCACTATGTCGGGCATTGGTATCTCTATTATCTTGTCGAACCTGCCGGGCCTGAGCAGCGCCGGGTCTATTATGTCAGGCCTGTTCGTTGCGGCAAGCACGAATACATTCTTCATGTCGGAGAGGCCGTCCATCTCCGTGAGAAGCGTATCAACTACGCGCTCCGTGACAAGCGAATCGTTGCTGTCGCTGTTCCTTGCATATGCTATCGAGTCTATCTCGTCTATGAATATTATGCACGGTGATGCCATCTTGGCCTTCCTGAATACCTCCCTGACCGCCTTTTCGCTCTCGCCCACGTACTTGCTCAGGAATTCCGGGCCCTTTATCGATATGAAGTTAGATTCGCGCTCCGTAGCTACAGTCTTCGCTAGCAGCGTCTTTCCTGTTCCTGGCGCCCCCACCAGGAGTATTCCCTTTACAGGCCTTATCCCTATCCGCTCGAATGCCTCCGGGTTCTTGACAGGGAGCTCGACCGCCTCCTTCAGCTCGGCCTTCACCTCGTCAAGGCCGCCTATGTCGTTCCAGTGGACATTGGGCCGCTCAACGAACACCTCCCTGAGCGCGCTCGGCTGTATTGATGCTAGCGCCTCCCTGAAG
>DUIS01000095.1:0-4248 GCA_013330215.1 Microcaldota archaeon
CAACTTTCTGAATTTCTGCCTATGGGGGCCTTCTCGCTCCAAACTTGCGCGCTCCCGTTGCCCTGGCTTACTGCTATGGACACGCCTAATGCCACAACCATGCCCGCAGTCCTGATAAGCCTATTATACCTCCTTGAATCTGATTCGTTATCCTTTGTTGCCATAATCACACCACTGATATTATGAATTCGGTAATATATATAACTAACTTTTTCAGGGCTATGCCTGATAATTCCGCTAATATTTTGTAGAGGTAAAAGGAAGAATACCCGTCGGTGAGCCTATAAAAAGCCCCCTAAGAAACAGGATTATACTCTCCTTCCCCTTCTTCCGCCTGGTCTCCTTGTGGTGTCTGTGGGTATCGGCGTAACGTCCCCTATCTTGTTTACGCGCAACCCGCTCCTTGCAAGCACCCTGACCACTGCCTGCGCGCCTGCTCCGGGCGTCTTGGACCCGTGCCCACCCGTAGCCCTTATCTCTATGTTGACGTTTGTTATGCCCTTCTCCTTCGCCTCTGCCGCGACCTTGTATGCTGCCTGCATCGCCGCGTAAGGCGAACCTTCCTGGGAATCGGCGTTGACCATCATGCCACCGCTTCCCACTGCGATGGTCTCGGCGCCGCTGAGGTCTGTAAGCGTTATTATCGTGTCGTTCTTAGAGGAATAGACGTGAGCCACTGCCCAGCGCTCGGCCCTCGGCTTGACTATCTGTTGCTCCATAGCCTTGGCCTCGTAGGAGACTGTCTCCTTCTCCTTGGCCTTCTCCTGCTTGCTCGGCTCTGCCTTTTTCTCTTCCTTCTTCGCCGGTTTCTTTGGCATTTGTTATCACTGATTAAGCGTTACTCTTTTCCTCCTTGCTCTCCGGGCTTTCGGCTGCCGGTTCTGCAGCTACAGTCGGACCTGCCGTCCTAACAGGGTTTACGTCTATGGGCTTGTAGTAGCCTATACTCTTCTCGGTCTCGACATCAACCATGTAGCCCGGCCTATTCACCCTCCTTCCGTTTATGGATATGAAGCCGTGCACTGTGATCTGCCTTGCCTGCTTTGCGCTCCTTGCCATCCCGCGCTTGAACACTATCGTCTGGAGGCGCCTGTCGAGGAGATTGCTCTCCTTGAGGTCGAGAAGGTTGTCGAGCGTGGTGCTCTGCGTCGCAAGACCCAGCTTCGTGAGCCTGCCTATTATGCGCTCCCTGACGTTCTCCGACTCTGTGCCTGATGCGCTGAGGAGCTCCCTTACATTTCCTCGTATCCTGCTTACCTCGGACTGCACCTTCCACAGTTCCTTCATGTTCTTGAGGCCGTATTCATCCTTAAGCGCGTTGTCTGACTTTATTCGTTCAATGTTCCATCTCTCCTTTGGCTTCTCAAAATGTTTCCTGTTTCTTTTTGGTGCTCCCATTCATTCACTTCTTACCTTTTTCAGCAGGTTTTGCATCCTTCCCAGCCGGGCCTCCCTTTGCGGCCTTTCCAGCAGCAACTATCGACTTCTTGGTGACGCCTACAGTTATTCCCGTACGTCCGGTTGAGCGTGTCGCCTGCCCGCGCACCTTCTGGCCATACTGGTGCCTGTATCCGCGCCATGTCTTGTTCGCCACGTCGCGGCTTATGTCCTGCCTTGTATTGAATATCAGGTCGTTGCCCACCACATGCATGTCCTTCCCTGTCTCCATGTCCTTGTTCCTGTTTATCATGTAGGAGGGTATGCCTGCGGATACCGGGTCCTTTATGACGCCCTCGACCTCTGCGATCTGGGTCTCGCTCAGGGATCCTATCTCCGTTGTCTTCGGTATATTCAGTTTCGACTCTATGACTAGGGCAAGCGCGTGCGACATGTTCATGCCTACGCCCTTGACGTTGGAGAGCGCCCTCTCGATGTTAAGCGATCCGTCGACGTCCCTGCCCGCCACCCTCACTATTGACGAGGCTCCGCTAGTTTGAGACTTCCCTCTATGTTCTTGCGGTTTCTGTTCTGCCATTAAATGCTTACCATTGCTCTGAGAATCTAGAATTGCCAGAGATAAAAGTGACTGAAGTATCTGATAATATTGTAGCAGATATATATTTAAAGCTATTAGCATTTATAGATATCGTGGTAGGTTATGGCAGCTGAACGGATAAGCATCGATAACGCCAAAAAGGAGAAGCTCTTTTACTTTGTCGCGAATGCGGTCGTCTACAGGGAGAGCGACAGCCGCTGCCTCATACTGAAGAGGCACGCGCGGGAGAGGGTGCATCCTGGCAAATACGCGGTTCCTGGAGGCAAGCTGGAATGGAACGACCTCGACATAAGAAATCCGACGAGGTTGAACGGCGACGTGCTGGATTTCGAGAATGCGGTAGAGAGGATGTTAAAGAGGGAGGTAATGGAGGAGGCGGGCATAGAGATTGATTCCGGGCTTGTCTACATAAACAATGTTGTGTTCATAAGGCCGGACGAGACCCCTGTAATACTCATAAAGTTCGGCGTGAGGTACAAATCCGGGGAGGTGAGGCTTGAGGAGGGCGCATTTACCGACTATGCATGGGTCAACGCGGATGAGGCAAAGGGCTATGACTGCATAGAGGGCATAAAGGAGGAGATAGCACAGACGATTGGCGCATTCTCGAGGAAAGGCATCAAGTGATCCCATGCACCGCGAAACCAAACCGCATCTCGCTACCTCGAAAGACCTCAGCGCCGCGTCAGCCAAGAGGGGGCTATATTCCTCGAAGCGCGACAACGGCAAGATAGTGATTGTGGGCGGCAGCGAGAGATATCACGGCGCGCCAGCACTGGCCTCCAATGCCGCATACGCGGTCCTTGCTGCGCTGAGGGTAGGGATAGGCTATGTGGTCGAATACGTGCCCAGAAGCGCAGTGCTTGCTACAAGAAGCGTATCGCCCGATCTGATAGTAATGCCCCTCTCAGGGAGGAACCTTGGCACCAAGGATGTGCCAAGGCTAATAAGGGACCTCAGGCTGTCGAAATGCCTTGTTCTCGGGCTGGGGCTTGGAAGGGCTGAAGATACCTGCAAGGCGGTAATCAGGCTGATAGACTACATAAAAAAGAGCGGCAAGATGGCTGTGATAGACGCAGACGCACTCTATGCCCTGGGCAAGTATAGGAGGAAGCTGAACAAGAACTTCCTGGTAACCCCGAACGGCGAGGAACTTGGGTTTTTCCATGAGAAGGCGGTCAGGGCGAAAGCGACAGGTGAAAGGAGAGAGGCCGCACTACGGCTCTCAAGAACGCTCAATGCAAACGTCCTACTTAAGGGGCACGAGGTGGTAATAACCGATGGCAAAACAGTTAAGCTCGTCAGGTCAAAGTCTTCAGCGCTTGCAACAATGGGGACCGGTGATGTACTCTCCGGAATCATAGGGGCATATGCCGCAAACAACAAGATGTTCATCGCCGCTGTTGCAGGAGCGCGCCTCCACTCGATAATCGGCGACAGGCTGCACAAGGAGATGGGGGACCACATACTCGCGAGCGATGTTGTCGATGCGATACCAGCAGTGCTAAAGCGGTTCGACAGGAAGGGCTGAACCCCCTGTGAATATTTATATAACTTCGCTGTAAAGGTAAAAGCGGTCAAATGCACTACAAAGGCATCGCATACGCATTAATCCTGATAATCATTGCAGCATCAGCAATCGCGTTATGGTCCAAAGCCGCAATCAATCAGCCAGTACTGAAGGAGACGAGCTTCAATAACGCGTATTACAAATTCGTCATAAATGCGCCCTCAAACCTCTCGACAACCGCCACTGCTCTCGTGGTGGACGGCGTCAGATACCAGAACGCACAGCTTCCGAACACATTCATATTCGGTTTGGGTACCAGGCATAACTACTCCTTCGCGCAAAACCTCTCTTCAGCGTCCGGAAACGTAGTCTACGCATTCAATTACATATCCGGGTGCTCATTCCAGGTAAGGGCATCGACATTCAATGCGGTCCAGAACTGCACCGCAACAGCCTATTACATAAAGAGGCTGAACGGCACTACCGTTGCCACTACTACCGTCCGACAGACAACTATTGCATCATCCTACACTACAATCAGCGTAAGCACCGTATCTACGGTGCCTCCCACTCCGCAGTCAAATGCGACGCAGTGCAAGTTCTTCTTTATAACATGCTGGATAAGATAAGCGGCAAGGTCTAAGCATAAGTTCGCCAGGGTAGGGATTTGAACCCTAAAGTCCGTGAGGACACGCGCTTGCGGGATATTTTCCAGGCGCGCGCGTTACCGGATTCCGCCACC
>DUIS01000095.1:4317-4571 GCA_013330215.1 Microcaldota archaeon
CGGATTCCGCCACCCTGGCATAAGTAGGGATGTGGTGTTTATATATTTAGACTTGCGCCTGCTGCAAAATTATTCAGGAACGGGCCCAGGGGGATTTTCCAAGCTTTTTGATATATGCTATGCCAAAAAGTTTATTCGAACCCCCGACTTACTGGTTAAAAGCCAGCCACTCTGGCCAGGCTGAGTTATGGGCCCATCCTTGCATATAGAATGAAAACTCAGCTATAAAAGACTAACCCGTTCTATATCTTGCC
>DUIS01000074.1 GCA_013330215.1 Microcaldota archaeon
AGAGATAGAAAAGCGTGAATTGCTAGAACTTGGTAGAAAAGATCCTATACAGTTAAGTAACGTTGCTCAATTGTCTATTATGTTCTACGGTCTGGACAAGAAAGATGCTGATGAAGTATCAAGATTAGCAAGGGCTGGGCAAATTGAAAAGGCAGTGCACAAATTGCTTTTTGAATCACATGTAGTTACACGAGGTAAAAACATATTGGCAAAAAAGAAATTTGAAGATTTGAGTCTGGAAGATATCGGAGAGCAAATTAAGTATGATATGCAATATGACAACTCCACATGGAAGGTATACAGGTTAAGTAAGAGGGCCGAAGAGCTTAAAAGACTAACAAGAACTGGGTAGGGTTTAGTACAATAATATTGGTCATGCCATGGAAAAACTAAGAGTGATAGGAACAGGAGGAACAATAGCAGCAACAGCTACAGAAAAAGGAGACAAACCCACCATAGGCGTAACCACCCTCTTGCACAAAATACCTCAGATAAGAGAACGTTTTGACTCTGATCCGATTCAGCTTTTACAGAAAGATAGCACTTTTATAAATCACAAAGACTGGGCTAGAATAGCAAGAGAAGCGTATCATGCATCAGCTCAGGGGAATAAAGTCCTAATAACTCATGGCACAGACACATTGGCATATACGAGTGCTGCCTTATCATTTGCAATCCAGAATCCTCAAACATCTATTGTTCTTACAGGTTCAATGAGATTGCCAGAAGAGCCTGAAACTGATGCTTTAAAGAATCTTACAGATTCTGCTATATTTCTATTGGAAGGGGCTAAAGGAGTTTATGTAGTATTCAACGGCAAAGTAATGACAGCTTCTAGGATTACTAAGGTTCATTCAACAGATGTTAATGCTTTTGACACAGTAGATGGCAAATATGTGGCAACAGTGGAAGAGAATAGAGTTGTTTATCAGAATAAACTTGTAGAATCGAATGCTCAAACGAATCTGGCAGACACATTCGATAATAGAGTATGCACCCTAAAAGTAACACCAAGCTTGCCAAAAGATATATTTGATGCGATACTCGATAAAGGATTCAAGGCAATCAATATTGCCGCCTTTGGAACAGGAAATATTCCTTACACATCAAGCAAAGGAGATCCAGAAAAGGTTTTAGGTGGATTATTGCGCAAGGCAATACAGACTGCTAGGAGAGTGCCAGTTGTTGTTACATCTCAGGCAGCTCATGGTGGTGTTGACCTTAGGAAATACGAAGTAGGGAGAAAGATAGAGATACCGCCTATGATTAGTGGTGAGGATATGTCTCAAGAAGCTGCCCATGTGAAATTGATGTGGTGCTTGGGGCAGGGAATGAATTTGGATGAAATCAGAAGGTCATTTGAAAGGAGTTATGCTGGAGAGATAACAGTAGGATGAAATTGATTTTTAAATGCAACGCCTCAACTACAGCAAGGATTATATACTTATTCAATACAAAATAGATTAGTTAAAGCTCAGGTTAAGGAGAGAAGTTCGATTTTTATGAAGAAACGAATACTTAACAACAAATTAGTCGCAGTAGTAAGAATACGCGGCACGGTAAACGTCCGAGGGGACATAACCGAGACGCTGAAGAGGCTCAACCTCAAGAGGGTGAGCAACTGCACTGTAATAAAGGTCAACGACTCCTACGACGGGATGCTCAAGAAATGCAGCGACTACGTCGCATTCGGGGAGGTGGACGAGCCAACGCTTACAAAGCTCCTTGAGAGGCACGCCAAGGGCTTCACCGCCAAGGAGATAATTGAGGGCAAGTATGACGCCGAGAAGTTCGCGGCGTGCATACCTTTCAGGCTGCATCCCCCAAGGCACGGATACAAGAGCACAAAACGGAACGTAAGCCAGGGCGGCTCGCTCGGCTACATGGGCCCGAAGATAAACGAGCTTCTGGGACGAATGGTGTAATCATGGTTGTAAGAAAGGAGAAACGCAGCAGGAAGCACCTTGGTGCAAGACGCTGGGGAAAAGGCAACATAAAGAACGCCCGTGGAAAGGGCGATAGAGGCGGGGTAGGCCGAGGCGGGAAGAAGCACAAATGGACTTACATGACCGCGAAGACGCCAGAGCTCATAAGGCACGTCGGGTTCGTCCCATGGCACAGGAAGAGGCTGAAGGAGATATCGCTCACAAAGATCAGCAGGATGCTTGAGGACACAAAGGAGGAGAAGGCGATCCTCGAGTTCAGGGACTGCAAGGTCCTCGGGAACGGCTCGCTGAGCAGGGCTGCCGTGATAAAGGCTTCGGGCTTCTCCGAGAGCGCTCTCGAGAAGATAAAGAGCGCGGGCGGCGAGGCAGTCAAGATATAAATCAGTAACGCTATTAATCATTAACATTAACAGATTGGGCCAGTAGATGACGGAATCGCTTAAGATTGCTTTTTATACGGATACATTCCTACCTGCGGTAGACGGGGTAGTCGTATCAGTGATGAATTTCAGGAAGGAGCTTGAGAGGAGGGGGCACGAGGTCTACCTCTTCGCCAGCGGCAACGAGAAGACAAGGCAGATGACCAAGGGCGACAGCAGGATTACGGTAATAAGGGGCGTAACATTCAAGAAATACCCCCAATATAGCCTTGCGCTCTTCCCGCTCATAAGCGCGCTCAAGGTAAGGAACGTGAGGATGGACCTGCACCACGCGCATACGCCCTTCATGATGGGCATTTACGGGCTGGGAATCTCGAAGTTCGACAGGAGGCCGATTGTGGGATCGTTCCACACCCTTTTCACCAACAACTCCGTGATAAAGGAGTATACTGTTGACAGCAAACTCGTGAGGAAGACGATACTGAAATACTCATGGAAGTACGCAAAGCTCTTCTACGACAACTGCGCCGGCACTGCCGCGCCGAGCGAGGTGATAAAGAGGATGCTCGTACGCAAGGACATACGGAACGTCGACGTGGTGCCCAACGGCATAGACACAAAGAGGTTCAACCCCAAGGTGGACGGCAGCAAGGTAAGGGCAAAGCTGCTCAAGAGCGACAGGGAGAAGCTGGTCATGTATGTGGGAAGACTGAGCAATGAGAAGCGCGTCGAGACGCTCATAAAGAGCGCAAAGGCGCTGAAGGACGACAGGGTGCGCTTTGCGATAGTGGGCACCGGCCCGGCATACAGCCGTTACCAGCACATGATAGCGCGCCTCAACCTAGGCGGCAAGGTGAGGCTGGTGGGCTTCGTAGACAACAATGAGCTGCCCAACTACTATGCGGCATGCGACGCCTTCTGCATACCCTCGACCTTCGAGACGCAGGGGATAGTATCCCTCGAGGCGATGGCCTGCGGAAAGCCGGTCATAGGCGCCGATTATCTGGCTCTCAGCGAGCTCATAAAGAACGGGAAAAACGGGGAGAAGTTCAGGCCCGGCGACGCAGAGGCATGTGCAAGGAAGATAAGGAAGGTTTTATATAATATTGACTCCTATAAAGGAATGTTGGATACGGCAAAAAGGTATTCGATAGAACAGACTACTGATGATTTATTAAATATGTACAGGAGAATACTCAATAAATAAATTCTGCTTTGATTTACATGATAAGCAAGTGATTGACTGGAAAATACGACGGCACAGGAACAGGTGATGGTAAATAACGGCGAGCATAAGCAAGCCGGAAAGCCGCGCAGCGACAAGGACGATTCCGGCGTCCAGTCACTTAACACGCTTATAAAGGAATCGAACAACCCGCAGGCTGCTCAGCTCAAGAAGGAGATAGACGACCTGAGGAAGGAGAGGAGCAAGCTCATCACCAGGATAAAGGAGAGCAGGAGAAGGCTCGGCTACAAGGAGGCGGAATCCACGGCCATAGAGAGGCTGCTCACGATGAGGAAGAACGAGGACAAGGACGGCGCGAAGAGGAGGCGCATAGGCTACCTCAAGCGCATGAAGGCCAAGCTCGAGTTCAGGATATCCACAGAGGCTTCGTCACTCACGCAGGAGAAGGACATAATAAGGAAGATAAACGAGATAAACGGCGAACTCGGTGAGGCGCTTGCCGCGGCAAGGCTCGAGAGGAAGACCGAATTCATAAAGAAGGATATAGAGGATTACAGGAACAACATAATGGAGATAAACACGAAACTGCAGGAGCTTGACACAAGGCTCGATGCGATGTACGTTGGGCTTAGGAAGGCGCTCGGGATAGGCAGCTGGCAGAACAAGCAGCAACAGCAGCAGCAGAAGCCGAGGAAGAGCCAGCAGTCGCGCGTGCAGGAGATAAATCTCGAGGACATTGCTGTGATAAAGAAGAAGGATGCCAAGTAAGGTTTGGCTTGCTTCTTGGATTGGGAAAGGAATAAGAGAATAATAGTTAAAGTTGATTGATTGAAAGTTACTTTTTTTGGTGGTGCGCAGGAGGTGGGAAGAAGCTGCCTCATGATAAGCACGGAAAAGACAAAGATACTTCTTGATGCGGGGATAAAGCTCGGTACGGTGGAGGAGCACCCCATGATACAGGACTCCACCCTGAAAGAGATAGATGGCATATTCATATCGCATGCGCATTTAGACCACATAGGCTACCTGCCGCACATATATTCGACGGGGTACAGGGGGCTTATATACTCGACAAAGCCGACTATGGAGCTCACGAACGTGCTCATAAGCGACTACATGCACATATCCGAGCCGAAGGACGTCACGAAGGAAGGTCTGGCGAAGCTCCACAAGAGCTACAAGGTGTGCGAGTTCAACGAGGACGTCAAGGTAAAGGACCTTACGATAAGGTTCATACACTCTGGCCACATAGTGGGAAGCTCGATGATAAGCGTAAGCGACGGCAAGAGCACGCTGATATACAGCGGGGACCTCAACCTCGCCAAGACGAAGCTGCTCGAGGGCGCGGACACGAAGAACCTGAACGCCAAGACCCTTATCATAGAGAGCACCTACGGTGCGAAGAAGGACGTCTTCCCGAAGGAGGGGGTTGTGGCGCAGCACGCGCTCAAGAGCATACAGGAGACGATAAAGATAGGCGGCAAGGTGATAATACCATCCTTCGCGGTAGGAAGGGCGCAAGAGATACTGCTTATGCTTGACGACTACATGAACTCCGGCCTCATACCGAAGGTGCCGATCTACGTGGACGGCATGATAAACAAGGCTATGAGGATACACAGGCACAACGTGATATACTGCAGGAAGGAGCTGCAGAGCCGCATACTGATGAGCGATTACGACCCGTTCAGGAGCGACAACTTCATACCGGTAGAGAGCAAGCAGCAGCGCAGCAAGGTGGTCACTGAGACAACAAGCTCCATAATAGTGACTACGAGCGGCATGCTCACAGGAGGACCGGTGATATACTACCTCTCGAAGCTTTCGGGAAACCCGGCAAACAAGGTTATACTTGTTGGTTATCAGGCGGAGGGAACGCCGGGAAGGGCGCTCAAGGAAGGCGCGAAGAGGCTAAGGCTCGACAACGGGCGCATAACAGTAGACATAAAGCTCGTGGTGGACGCGCAGCATCTCTCGGCGCACGCTGACAGGCCGCAGCTCGAGACCATGATAAAGAAGGTTAACGGGCTCAAGACCGTTTACATAATGCACGGCGAGAAGAGCAAGTCGGAGGACCTCAGGGAGAGCATCGCCAACAAGTACAAGGCGATAGTGCCCAAGAACCTGGAGAGCTATGAGGTCTGAGCGCATCGCATATTCAGGCAGTGATATTTAGCTAGCTAGTTGTTCCGATGTTGAGACTATCGAAGGGGGAAAGGGCCCAGGGAAGGATAAAGGGCGCGGCGGAGGACTTCATTGTAGAGGAGATAACATCCAACGGCATAATCCTGGAGAGGGACAAGGTATACACCGCGGCGGATCTGAAGCTTGAGGAGAAGACCGAAGGAAAATTCTCGACATTCGTGATGCAGAAGACCAACTGGAACACATCGCAGGCGCTTAAGACAATTGCGAAAAGGTTCAGGAGGGGCGTGAAGTCCACAGCCTTTGCTGGCACCAAGGATAGGACGGCAATATCTACGCAGCTGTGCAGCGTCTTTGGCGTCAAGCCGGAGGAGCTGCAGAACATACACATAAAGGACATATCAATAAACGGCGCGTGGATAGGCACCGAAAAGGTGAAGATGGGTGAGCTTCTTGGCAACAGGTTCATAGCAGCTGTGAGGGATCTTTCGTCATTGGGTGAGATTGACTCGATAGTCGCTGAACTCAACGGAGTGTTCCCGAACTATTACGGCGAGCAAAGGTTCGGATACAGGAAGACGAACTTCGACATAGGATTGAGCATGCTGAAGGGCGACTTCAAGGCGGCTGCGCTCAACTTCCTTACAGAGACCCAGAACGAGACAATGGACGACGCGAGGATCGCAAGGCAGAGACTTGCGGATGAGCTTGATTTCAGGGCTGCGCTTGACTACTTCCCGAAATACCTGAAATATGAGAGGTCGATGATAGAGTATCTCTCGAAATACCCGACTAACTACGCTAATGCGATAAGGAAGCTCCCGAGGTCCATATCGCTCATGTTCATACATGCGGTAGAGGCGCAGATATTCAACTGGGAGCTTGACGAACGGATAAAAAGCGGCTCTGTCGTGCCGAGCGCATCAGACTTTGCATGTTACGAGAACGCATACGGTTTCCCTGACATCTCTGTAATAGAGCGTTTTGGTGAGAGCGAAAACAGGCGCGCATTCCTTATAGGTAACATAATAGGGCAGGATACGCAGAACATAACCGACTTCGAAAAGGGCAAGCTTGAGGAACTCGGCATAACTACAGACTCGTTCAAGGTGCAGGGGCTTAATGAGCTTCACTCTACAGGCACATCAAGGGCGCTATTCGCGCCGTTCAAGGATTTCGATTGGGTGCATGACAAAGAGAACAACCTGATTAGGATCAGCTTCTCGCTTCCTGCCGGTTCCTATGCTACCATCTTCCTCGACGAGTTGGTAGCGCAGAATGCAGAATAGGAAAGATTAAACAGGGAAAGAATCTACTCTCCTTCCTCTGATGCTCGAATCAACTCTTGTATTAGTTCTATCTCATTAATGCTAGGCTTTGGCACGGGTAATCCTTGCAAGCTGTCTCTTACATTTCTTAGCAGCACCTTGAGATCCTCGAGAGTGTACCCTTTTACTATGAGTTGTAGCTCTGGTCCTAGGCTTGACAGCACCGGCTCAGCAATAGTTGGACTAAACTGCGCTATATACAGATTTAGGTTGTGGTTGGCAGAAAGGTCGATGCCGCGTCCTTCCTCAAAGGAGAATTCGGAACCCCGAGCAACAGCACCTATATACGAACCACTACTTGTTATGTCCATCCTGCGCCATAGACGTCTTGCATGTGGATCATTAACCGGCAGATTCCTGCCCTGCGGCAGTCCCGTTTCCGGGTCTGTCGCGTACCAACCTTCACTTGTTGGGAAGTTCTCTAGCACTTGTGTAACTTCTCCCGTAAAGAGGCCTGTCCCTTTGTCTATCTTAAAGCCCTTCTGGAATACTAAAAGTACATCGCTAAGGCCCTGATACTTTTGAGGAACCATGAAGATTAAGCCGTCAGAGGTGATTCTGTCTTTGAGTTTATATCTGGGTTTCTCGTAAACAACGCCTGTGCCCAATATCCATGAGGGCTTTAGTATGTTATGATCCTGGAGATACATGTCGGCATCAAGATTGCTTGGCATTTCTTGGCCCATGTAGATTATTGTTGCTTTTGTCAGGTCGGATTCCAATTGCGGGACAAATAGTTGTCGGGTTCTCTTTCTTGTCATAGTCGGCATCTTATCACTTGCTGTTGTGCTGACACATGCTGCCCTTGGCATCATGCAGCGCCAGCCATTTTCTCACACCAATCATAGTTATTGAAGATATTTATAACTTCTTAGATTTGATACTAAGGGTATATAATGAAAGTGTACGTATTCAGGAAATACAGCACCGTGTACAGGGATTTCTTCAGGCTTGAGAAAAGGAGGCTCGCCGCTTTGGGCGGGGGATTATCGGTAGAGCATATCGGAAGCACTGCAGTTAACGGCCTGGGCGGGAAAAACATCCTTGACATAGCCATAGGCTGCAGGAAAGGCCTGTCGAAAACTAAAAAGGCTCTTGAGGGGCTCGGGTATGAGTTCAGGACCGGTGCGGGAACCAAAAACAGGCTGTTCTTCAGGAAGGATTACACATACCGCGGCAAAGGACTTCACGTGCATGTGCATCTTACAAAATACAACGGAAAGGAATGGAGGGGGATGCTGGCCTTTAGGGACTATCTTATCAGGCACAGGGACAAAATGCTTGAGTATGCCGAGATTAAGAAGAGGGCGGCAAAGACCGCGCATGAGAATGGAGAGGTCTACAGAAAATTGAAGAAGAAGTTCATAGACGGAATTGAAAAAAGTGCAACTAGCAGGGATAGGCTATGATTATTAAGACACTGCCCTTTCCTTTGCTGCAAATACCATTTCCGTAATCTGATCCATTGTGGCAACAGGGCATCTCTCGCGCTGTGATGTGTCTTCCAATTCCTTTTCCACAAAGATAAGTTTACCATAGCCGATGGCAAGGCCCAATTCAAGACCGTTCTCGTATGTGATACCGCCGCCTGGATTATAAAGGTGGAATACGTCGGCTCTTTCTATTAAGTCCACTTTTTCCAAGTGGGTACGCTCCCCGTCCATTCTTCGCAGGACCCTCAGCATGGTCTGGTCTTGACGCCTAAGGACTGATGCGTCTATTTTCGGGGCGGCAAATGCCGGTGGTTTCTGTGATAGCACAGTAAAACCTGCCTTTTCAAACTCCTCTGTCTTCCTTAGCATTCCCTCATAATGCAATATAAAGGAGCCTGAGATGAACACTGTTTTCCCCATTCTATCACACTATCCATAAAGCTCTAACGCGCAAATGATGAAAAACGCCGATCCGGTTTTACTTCCTGCTTCGTGAAGACCTTATATTTGCTTTACTTTTCAATTTCGATTTCTTCCCGTATTTTATGAATATGAATATGCAGAGGACCACTGCGGCCGCTATGAAAAGCACGTCATAGAATAAACCACCGCACACTAGCAAAATCACCAATAGCGCGAGTGCGCTCTCCCATAGGTCTTGGCTGGTTGCCGCTTGGTCGAGTGCCACCTTGTTGTTTGCCATGATGTGGTTTAGAATGCAGTCCTATTTATCTGTTCCTGGATATTGGCCCGTAAAGGTTTGGTCTTTAAAATCAGGGATTAGAACCTCAAAATGCGTGCCTCTTGGATTTCATGCTCTTCTCCGATGGGATTCCAACCCGCCGGGATTGGGATTTGAACCCAAACTTCCTTGCGGAAACCAGATCTCGAGTTTCGCCGTATAACAATAACCGTGTT
>DUIS01000032.1 GCA_013330215.1 Microcaldota archaeon
AAGTCCCCGTTCAGAGGCCACCACCCAACAAGGTACTGAAGGTTTACGGGCACGCCTCCTATACCCTCCATGTATAGCGCCTGCACCTGGTTCGCGTCAAGGGAGGTGTTGTAGACCTGTACGTCGGCGATGGAGCCTGGGAAGTACCAACCCAGCTGATTTGCCGGTATGCCTATGGCTGCCGGCACTGTACTGCCAAGAACAGTATTCAACTGGGTTACGGCGCCTGTTTGGGATTGCCCATCATAATAGACAGTCACGCTTGTTCCTCCACTATAGGTATAACCTACGAAATTCCATGCGTTTGGGGTCGGTATGAAAGTTGTGAGAAAATCGTCTCCTGCACCTACAAAGTTTAAATACCCCGTAGGTTGATTCATTCTGAGTCCTGATGCTCGGGCGTGAATTTGTTGATCACCCCATTCCATTATTGTTGGATAGCTTGAGGCAAGCGAGCCCGTCCAGTATATCCATGCAAAGGCACTTCTTGGATTGTTGCCAAGCGGCAACCCGGTCGTTCCTATGCTCACGTAGCTGGTCTGCCCGTTGAACTGCGCAACAGACTGAGGAATCACGCTAGTGCACACACCCTCGAGCGAGGTTATTGCTGTGCTCCTGAAAACTTTGCATGAGCCTGGAGAGGCCCTTGGGCCCCATGTCGCGCTGTTGAAGGCGCCCAGGGAGACCAATGCCGCAAGCACGACCCCAATAATAAGGACCGCCCATCCGTAGGTCATGAGGTATTCCATTGCGCTTTGCGACCTGAACCTCATATGCAACATCTCAAGATTACTAGGTCTGTGATCTTATAAAAATGTGATTTTCGGCCAATTCATGATAAATCTCCAATAGGCAAATTCCGCTAATCTTCCCATCTGGCATATGCTTATAAACAGGCTGATGGCAATAATATTGGAGTGATATTATGCCAACAAAAAACAAGGTGTGGTATGGGCAAGTAGCATTGAGAGCAAACGAGGCAAGGACAGGCCCCCTGCTCGTAGAAGTATACACGGATAGGAAGCGCCTGAGGCTGAACGGCGAGGTAACTGAAGAGAACGTGAGGAAACTTCTGGAAGAAGCCGAAGCGAAAGAACTGCCAATAGACCTAAGCTACATGAATCTGTCAAACCTAAAAGGGACAAAATTATTTGTTGGCAGGAACCTCCGGTTCGCCAACCTAAGGGGGATCACATCCACCCAGCTTGATTTTTCAGGCGGGAGCCTTTTCGGGGCTATACTTATAAAGGCAATAGCCACAAAATCCGCTTTTGCAAAGACGGACTTCTCGTCAGCCGATGCCTGGAACGCAGACTTCCAATACGCCATAACGTTTGAGGATGCGACCGGTCTAGATACAGTGCAGCACCTTGGCACCGCAAGGTTCCACGGCGCAAAGGGATTGTCAGATGCCTCCAAAGCAATAATACTAAAGGCAAACCCGAACATGAAGTTCGGCTACGTATGAGGCTGAATTATTAGATGCGGAAGTGCCACTACGCCTTCAGTTCCGATGACCTCAACGCCTCCCAGATTTAAACGTTTTTTGTATTGCCCGACAAGCGAGTCTTTCGTGACGATTATCACCTTTGGGTAGCTCCTCAGCCTCGATTCCACCATTTTCAAGGTGCTCTCCATGCTCTTGCTCCCGGTCTCGTATTCTATGGCCACTTTGCAGTTCCCATTTATCACTGATATGTCAGGGCCGTTGGAATTGTCTATGATCCTGTTTTCGATACCATCTTTTGCAAGGAGCTCCGAGATCCTTTTTACCCAGAGCTCATGCTCAAGGCTGAGCGAAGGGTTTCGACACATTACCCATTCCTCCCTGTCGTAATCGTCCTTCATGCGCGATAGGAATCCCGACTGCATAAGTTTCGACAGCACCGAATCCGTAATCCCGGGATTCAGCCTTTTCAATTCGGAAATCGCTGCGGGCCTTTTTGCGTGCAACATAAGTAATCCCTTTGCCTCCCCCTCTCCGAGAGCCGCATTCCCCTCTATCGCAACCTCATCAAACCTTGGCGTTGACAGAAGTACCGGGTTGCGGTTCCTGCTGCTTACAAGCATCGCTTGGTTCTGCGCGATCCTGAACATTTTGTTTCTTAGGGCATCGGCCATTGCGGCGTTGCTGCCTGAGAGCACCTTCGTCACGTACGAGACCTCGGAGGGCTCCCTCGAATAGAACGTGAGGAATGCCGAAGCGTTCGCCATGACCTTCTTGTTAAGCGTGCTTGCCGCATGCGTTACTATTATGACACCAATCCCGTATTTCCTGCCCTCTTCTATGAGCTTCGATATTATCGAATTGCTGTTCGAGTCGTCTGTCAGGAACTGGGCCTCGTCTATCATTATGTAAAGCCTCAGCATCCCCTCCCTCTTGCTGTCGTGCATGGTGGAGTATATCCTGCTGAGCAGTTCCCCTATGTAGATGAGTTGCGCCTCCCTGCTCTTCATGTTAGCCAGCGCAAAGGAGTGGATGCCTCCCTGCATCTCCTTCATGCTTATCGGCGTGCTGTTGAATGCGGAGCTGTTCAGCAGCGATATCCTGTCCTTGAGGCGCAACAGCGTATTGCGCTCGCCTACGGTCTTCGAGTTCCTTATGAATATGCAGATTTCGTCAAGAAGGTTCCTTATCGTTGGAGCGCTCTTGAGCTCCCTGTCTGACATTCCCCTTGCGCCGCTCTTCCTGTAGGTGTACCATAGGCATTCGCTAAGCTTCGTGGCCTGTATGTGGCCAAGGAGGTACACATCCCTGAAAAGCCTGGAAAGCTCCGATATGCGCTCAGAGATGCTTGCTCCGTCAAGCTCCAGTATGTTTATTCCAGAATAGACCGCGTTATGCACCGTGCCGCCGATCCTGGAGACCGCCGCGCTGTGCTCATTGTGCGCATCAAATATTATGCACGGAATCTCGGATTCCTTTATGTCGAGAAGAAGGGACTTGAAGAGCGTGCTCTTGCCGAAGCCGCTCATTCCTGATATCACTATGTGCGGATTTGATTCATGCCTTGGGTAGAGGAAGAACCTGCCTCCTTTCCTCGCCCAGGTGTAGTTTATCTCCCTGTCAAGTGCCGCGAACCTGCCCTTTATGAAAAGGCTGCCCCTTGGGAGCAGCACGGCCTCGGCCCTGCCGAACCCAAGCCTTAATCCTTTGCTATTGCCGCTATCTGCGGCAAACATCTCAGAAATCCTACCAAGAAACGATTTTAGACTATTGATTGTACCAACCATAATAACACCACAAGAAAAGTATTTGCCGCCTTGAGGAGGAAGCGGCCAAACAAACAGTAATTTATACCTAAATAACAGAAACTCCTTTATGCCAGGGTGGCGGAATCCGGTAACGCGCCGGTCTTGAGCTTCAAAGCATCAAGAGCTGATTAGTGATGCGAACAAGGCAACCGGTTTCCTCACGGAATTTAGGGTTCAAATCCCTACCCTGGCGAATGAATTTTCCGAGCCGGCTTTCTGCAGAATGCGCCTAAAAAGATTATTAAAGTTAGCATGATTAAATTTCAGTGATCGCATGAAATTCAAGTATCTGGGCAACACCAAGGAGAAGATACCTGAGATAGGGATAGGGACATGGAAGATGGGTGTAAATCCCGAAAAGGAGATAACAGCGCTAAGGGCGGGTATGGATGCGGGGATGCGCTTCATCGACACCGCAGAAATGTACGGGACCGAATGGGTTGTGGCAAAGGCGATAAAGAACGAGGAAGACGTCTTTGTAGCGACAAAGGTGTCGCCAAGCCATTTCAGCTACGATGACGTCATAAAGGCATGCGACAGGAGCCTGAAGAGTCTCGAGGTGAAGCAGATAGACCTCTACCAGCTCCACTGGCCGAACCACAGTGTGCCCATACGCGAGACGATGCGCGCAATGGAGGATCTTGTCGATGCCGGAAAGATAAGGCACATAGGGGTAAGCAACTTCAGCATAAGGGAATTCCAGGAGGCGCAGGATTCGATGGCAAAGTACAGAATAGTCTCGAACCAGGTGGAATACAGCATACTCGTGGGCTTAGAGCCAGGCCTTCTCGACTTCTGCAACAAGAACAAGGTGACGATCATTGCATACAGCCCGCTTGCGAAAGGCGCGCTCTTCAGCCCTAAGAACAGGCACGCGCTCCTTGTCCTTGAGGCTATAGGCAGGGCGCATGGCAAGAGCGCGGTGCAGGTGGCGCTGAACTGGGTGGTATCGAACGAGAATGCGGTGGCGATACCGAAGGCAAGCGACGCCACGCACGTCCTTGAGAACGCCGGCGCATCGGGATGGAGGCTCACACCAAAGGAATACAAAATGCTGGATCCGATAAGCGGAAACAACCAGTCCCCGTTAAGCAGGTACAACAACATACTGAAAAGCAGCGGGGTATGGGCTAGGGCAGCCCACTCCATATATGAAAGGAAGGGTAAGGCTCACCTGAAGAGCAGTACCACCAAATCCTCAAAGAAATAGTGCTCCTTTCCAACAATCTTCGCATCAAGCCTTTTCACGTCCTTTTCGTAATCGTTTATGGAGCTCTCAAGGAGCAGCACCACATGCCTCGTCATCAGGTGTTTTTTGTAGCCGTTCAGGAACCTGTCTATGAGCGCCCTGCCATTTGGCCCTCCATCAAGTGCAATATCCTTTACCCTCTTGCTCTCGAGATATGGCGGATTGAAGATTATGGTGCTGAACTTTCCCTTCACTCCGCTAAAGAGGTCTGAGAGCACAAATGTGCCATCTACCTTGTTCAGTTTAGCATTCATCCGTGCGCAACTGAGCGCACCACGGTCTACATCGGCAAACGTCACCTCGCAGCCCTTCAGCGCTGCTGTTATCCCCTGTATCCCGGTGCCGGTCCCGATGTCAAGCACCTTTCCGAACGCATGCTCCTCAACTGCCCTTGCAAGCAGATATGAGTCCTCCCTAGGCTCGTATACGCCTCTGCTCAGGCTCAGTTCCAGGAATTTGGGATCCATGCAATACAATCCCATCGAAGGTATAAATTCCAATAGTATTTGTCAAACGCAAAAAGAAAGAAAAAAAGAAAAAGAAAAAAAAACAACCCAAGCGGTCGGTCGGATGCATACTATGCTTTGCTGTATGTGCTGTAGATGTGTGTGCCTGCGCCTGTTATCACTACATGTATGTGGCACGGCACATCCATATGCTGCCTTATCCTTTCCCTCTGGAAAAGCTTGCTCCTGTATATTATCTCCTTCACTACCTCGGGGAGCACCTCCTTCAGCTCCATGTCTGCCATCTTCGTCTCAACCTTTTCCATGTCCGTCATATCGGCGCAGTATATGCCATCCAATTCGTCCACCGCTGAATCCGTTCCCGTACAGAGCCTTTGCTCACACTTTAGTCTCGGTTCCACTAGACAACCCCAAGAATCCGCACCTACGCTACTTTGCAGGCATACCCCAGAAAAAGCACTTGCTTACAGCACAGGCAATACCTATTTGTATGGCGCAGGAATGCGCAACTTTCTTGGTAGTATTGCGCAGCCAATCTATTTATACCTTCTTTTACTTTGATATACAATCAAATATTAAAAGAAAGGTTTAAATACTTTAATAATCAGAAGATAGCATGACCAAGCAGGTCTTGGTAACCCCAGAAACGCGCCTGCGCTGCGGCGCAGGCATTATGCTTTCTTGTAAGCTTTCTTCTCTAGAACCCGCTTGACTATCTCGTTGCCCATGTCTATCCCGGCCGTCTTGCCCGGCACTATGACCACGTGTGCGCCAGCGCTCATGAGCTTTACGCGGTTCTCCTCCAAGTCCGCCCTTGCTATTATGTTTATGCGCGGGTTCGCCGTCTTGGCCGTTATCGCGATGAGCGCGTTCTGTATGTCGTCCTTGCTGCACGCGACAAGGCATCTCGCCCTCTTTATGCCGGCTATCTCGAACGTATCCATCGATTTTATGTCTCCAGCTATCGCAAACAGGCCCTCGTTGTGCACCTGCCTCATCTCGCGCCTGTTCTCGGCTATCGCGACAGCCTCTATAGAGGATCCCTTCAGCTCCTTCAGCAGCGCCCTTGCGAAGCCGTTCGAGGGCACGACTATCACGTGGTCCTTCATGCGCTTCAGTTTCGAGAGCACCATACGCTCCCTGAAGTTTATGCCGTTTATGAAGTCGAAGAACCATGCAGCGAGCAGCACCGCAAGTATCGGGAATATTCCCGCATCGAGTATCTTGGAAGTTAATATCAGAGGGTTCGTGGCCATCGCGAAAGGTATGAGCACATAGCTCACGTCAAGCGCGTCAAGCGCCGAATCCAGGAGTGCCCGCACCGGGTCTATCCCGGCGCCTATCGTGAGCACCACCGATGCGGCAAAAAGCATTACGATTATGCCGATCATTATGTACTGCGCGCTTTTCAGGTTTGCCATTGGATCACAATTTCAAGACATGCTCGCCGAGCTCCAGCCCCGCAACGACCTCGGGCACCAGGCAGAGCTCCGCTCCTCCCCTCTGCATCTTCGTCACGTTCGCGACCTGCCTCGCCCTCGCTATTATCTTTACGTCCGGGTACATGTGGTGCGCGGTCACTATCCCGAGAAGGTTGATGAAGTCGCTCTCGGTTGCGAATATTATCGCCCTGGCGTTCTTGAGCGACGCGCCCTCAAGGACGTTCTTCTGGGTGAAATCCCCGTCTATCACGTTGTACTTGAGGTCCCGCAGCGTGCCGACCTTTTCGGGGTCGTTGTCTATTATCACGAAGCGCAGGTTGTCCCTTGCCATGTCCTTGCACAGCCTCTCCGCAAGCATCGAGTAGCCGCAGACTATCACATGGTCCTTCTGCCTCTTTGCGGTTATCACGTCTAGCGTGGACTTTATGTCTATGCTCGAGAGCAGGTTTATGAACACGGCGATCAGGAAACCGACTATGACGGCCTTTGCAAGCCCGTCAAGCAGCGATATCATTATGACAATGTAGAATGCGCCGCTGTAGGCGCCGCTGCCCAGCACAGCCGATATGAAAGTCGAGGCGTTTTCGCCGTTCACGTCGAATAGCGCTGACATCGTGTAATAGCCCGCGGCGTAGAGGCTGTGCGTTACCAGTGCGACCACCGCTATGGAAAAGAGCGCTAACAGCACAGCGCAGATGAGCATGATCACTATTACCCGTGCGGCTGTTTTCTCAGAGCCATCCAGTTCATCATGCTGGGACATGGAACTACGCTTTTGTCTTTAGGAGCTCGCTCACTATCTCCTTGCTTGCCGCGCGCTGCGGCATCACTATGTAGTCGGCGCCAGCCTCTATCAGCTTCTCCCTTACGAATTCGTCGTTCGCCCTTGCGGCTATGAAAAGGTGCTTGTTTATGTCGTGTGCAGCGAGCACGGTGAAAAGGTTCTTCGCATCATCGTCCATCACCACGGCGATGGCCTTGGCGTTGTCTATGCCCGCGCTCTTGAGCACCTTGGAGAAGGTGGCGTCGCCCTCTATGACGTTGTAGCCTAGCTCCTTGAGGTGCTCCACTTTCTTGGGGTCGAGCTCTATCACAACAAAACGCACGCTGTGCTCATAAAGCACATCTATGACCTTCTGGCCTACAGTGCCGTAGCCGCATACAATCACATGACCCTCCAAAGACAATCCGCGCGCCATACAAACACCAGTCAGCGTCAAACGCTATTTTCCTTTCGTATGCTGTCTTATTATTCCTTATCAATCTTTTTTATGCTCTGACAGAAATGTATCTATTTCTTTAAATGCAGCATCAATGTCCTCATACCTGGAAATCCTGAACCTTTTGTTGCCTGTTATCATTGCCGAC
>DUIS01000064.1 GCA_013330215.1 Microcaldota archaeon
CCCGAGCCTCTTGCAGATTAGAATCTTGTTCCTTAAGAAGATTCGGAAGCCGAGCACCCCCGCTATGAAGCTGCCGCCTATGACATATGCGTAATACTCAAAGCTGAACGAGGCGAATCCCCAGTTATGCACGACGAAGACCTCGAAAAGCCACGGAAGGTAGAATATGATCCCCACCGGGAGGGTCAATGCGGAAGAGGCGCCGAAACCCAAGACCAATGTGGGCGTGCCTATTCCGCCAAGAAGATATGTCAGATTGGCATTGTAGCTGGGCGATGTCGGATTGCTGATCATCCTCAGCTGGTTGGCTATGAAATCTATGTATATCCTTGTGATTGGCGGTATCGCATAATCGCTGACAGTAGAATATGTGCCAGAGATGTACGCGGAGGCCATGTGATACATGAGGAAGGCAATTGCTGTCAGCACAATCCCCATGAGGAGTATGCCTATCCTTCTCCGGCACTCGCTGTGCTCCCCCCCCTCTCTTCTTAGGTTATACAACAATTCGTATACCAGCAAGCCCAGTAGCAGCGGCGCGGCTACCGCATAGGCGGTCTCCATGACGCTGAGCAGCGCGATAAGGCTTATGGCAAAATAGGCGCGCTTTCCCTTGAAATAAAAGTAGAACGATAGTATGCAGAAGAAGGGTATGAATGCCTCTGGATGGAAGTCAAAGTAGAATAGGGCCCTGAGCCCCGGATTTATGAGGAAGGCGAAGCCGAGCGCAAATGCGACCTTGGTGTCGTTTAATACCTGGAGGGCGACAAAATAGGCCAGTATGGTGGTGGCCGCAAGGAAGGCATCCTGTATTGCGATAAGCATGATCGGCTGCTGGTACAGCGCGAAAATCGGAACCAGGAGCACGGAGAAGGGCGATATGTGGTTGAAGAAAACCAGGTACTGCAACGGGCCCATGAGCTGTATGCTGTGGACATGCAGGTACATGACGTAGCTGGTGATGCCTATGTCGAAGTACGATGAGTCGAATGCAGAGTAGGCATGGCTGGCGAACAGCAGCCAATAGCCTAAGTATACGAGCGTGAGCGCTACCAGCAAAAGAAGATATCTATCCATACCAGAAGACTTCATGCCATTACCCACTGCGCCAGATCAAGTCACGAATTCAAACGCCCCAGCCTGTACATGATTGTCGAGATGAACATCCTAGGCACCTGCTCCGGCAGCCTCATCTTTGTGCCTTCGAGCATGACATCATATCTTACCGGCACCTCCTTTATGCTGAAATCCCTCCTGTATATTTCGTAGATAAGGTTGATGTCGAAACTCATGCCTGCCAAACGCACGTCCTTCAATGCGGGAATCAACGCCCTGGCCTTGAAGAACTTAGCTCCGCATTGAGTGTCAGTGAAGTCCAGGTTGAAAAGAAGCCTGACCAGCGCATTATAGGATCTGCTTGCAATGAATCTGCCCATTCCAAGATTCCCGACAACCTCGCTGTTCTTTAGGTATCTCGAAGCAATCACACCGTCAACATTCCTGCGCTCCAAATGCCTGAGCAGTTTCAGTATCTCCTTGCCTGGAACAGAGGAATCCGCGTCGACAAAACCTACTATGTAGGGATGGTATTTGCTGCACAGGATATTGAAGCCCTTTATGACCGCGCCGCCCTTGCCCAGTCTCCTCCTCTCCGTTACCAGCCTTATCTGGCTGTGCAGCTTCGCATACCTTTTGATTATCGCTTCGGTATTGTCCGTGCTTCCATCGCAGACGAAGAGCAGTACCAAATCCTTTCGGTATCTTTTCATGAGGCTGGCCTTCAGGTCCTCAATGGTCCTGACTATCCTCTTCTCCTCATTATAGACTGGTATCACTATGCAAATCCTCAAAAGACCACAGAGCTGCCGCAAATTTGCAGTATATGAATTGACCGCTTAAAATATATAATAGCAAGTTGCCCCAAACATCCGGGTCCGCAACGCGGCAAAATCCCGAATCCAGCCACATATTTATACCTTGTTTGCGTTCATATGCTGTGGACAGGTCTTCAATCTTCGCTACGCTTGCAATAGTCATGCTTTTCTTCATATACGTCTCGGGACTCAGGTACTCCTACTTCCTGGTGAGCGAGATAGTGGCGACCAACATAATGGGGCTCATCGCCGCGATCTTCCTCTACCTTGCATACACGGAGCGCGGCAAGGCGATAAAGCCTAGCAAGAAGTTGAGCATACCGCTCCTCCTCGGCATAGTGCTGTTCTTCATACTCATTATATTCAGGTATCTCGGTTCGGAGGTGATAGTCTCAATAGTCGGCATAATCGCCTTCGGGCACTTCTCGAAAAAGATGAAGTCGCACAGGCTTTACGCGCTTCTCATAGCCGGAATCATCATAACATCAATCTTCACCTGCGCGCTCGTGCTGCGCGCCTGGGGCCCGGCATGGAGGGGCGTTGACGAGATAACCTACGGCTACTACGCGTCGTATTTCGTGCTGCACGGCAAGGATCCGTACACCATGAATATGGCGTCGAGCCTCAACCAGTACAACACCCCCGCGACTATACAGCTGAACGGCACAATAGAGGGCGCATACAACTATCCGGCGCTCAGCCTCCTTCCCACAATCCTGCTCTCGCTGCTTAACCTCTACGGCTATGTGAACGTTGCGATGATTGCGGCGTTCATAACGATAGCCATCTCGTTCTTCATATACTACAAATCGAAATACAACAGCGCGCTGCTGCTTCCGCTTGTTGCGTGGCTTTTCGCCTCATTCGACACTGTCCCTACGATAAACCAGTACCTTGCAGTGGGCGTCTTCCTGCTCCTCGCATACATGCTCAGGAAGAGGACGCTGCTCTATGGGGTGCTGCTCGGCCTTGCCGCAAGCGTCAACCAGCTCGCATGGTTCGCGATCCCGTTCTTCCTCATCCTTACGTTAAGGGAGGAGGGCAGGAAGAGGGCGCTCCAGGCCCTGGCGATGGCCATCATCGTATTCCTGCTGATAAACGGGTATTTCATAATCCTGAACCCGAAGGCCTTCATTGTCGACGTATTCGGGGTGTTCGGCACCTCCAAGCTGCTTCCGGGCGGGCCTAACATAGCCCAGCTCTTCATAAGCAGCTACGGCGTCCCGCTCTGGGTCCCGGCAGCGATAACAGCTGTCACCTTCATGACATTCCTGGCGCTCTTCTACCTCTACACCGCAACGCTAAGGCCCATGATCGCGATAGTACCCATATTCATATTCTTCCTCTCGTGGCGCAATCTCGAGTATTACGGCCTCGCATTCATACCGCTGATGCTGGTCCTCTGCTATTGCGTCGAAAAGGAGAAGATAAGGGATGCGCTGAAGAGCAAGCGCTACCTGGTGGCTGCCCTGGCCGCGGTCACGCTCATCTCGCTCGTTATTGTGGTCTTCGGGCACATGGTCTACGCAAGAGAGGACACGCTCTCAATAACGCACATGGCGCCATCGCCCGAAGGGTCAAACGGCACCTACACTATAAACGCTATAAGGGTCAGCGTGGCAAACAACGGCAATTCCTACGAGCAGGTATCCTTCCTCTACGTTTTCAACAAGGGGAACAGCGGCAACTACACCCTGGACCCTGCGCCCATGATATCTCCCCACACCGTGCAGAACTACACGCTCGACTATACCATCAATAACGTGACCAACAGCAGCAAGATATACGTGATGGCGTTCAGCAAGGACTACATAACATCCAGGCAGTTGAATATATCCGACCAACCTGGTGGCGGATAGCGGGCCATTTGCCGCAGGGCGGCCATCAGCGCCATCCCCCCGCCAGCCCGCATATGATTGTCCATATATAATAACTCTATGTCCTGTCTGTCGGCATGCCGCGCAGATAGATAGGTATTTAAATATAGTGATACTATATAGTTTAAAGAAAAATGGGGATATAATGAAGAATTTTATGCAAAAACTCTTCTTGAAGCAGGCAACGATAGTCGCATATATGAAATATATGCTTATCTCTATGTCGATATTAAGCCTGCTTGGTGTGATGTTGGCATCATCTCAGGGCGCCAGCGGAGTAGGATCCGCGGCTACGAATGCGCTCTGCCAGGTATTCAACACCGTAAGAAACGTGATATTCCTGCTAGGCCTTACACTCATGATAGTGGGTGGAGCACTCTATGCAGGCGCTAACATAATGCCATCGCAATCCAAGGGCGGATTCCAAGGATACGGAATGGCGATGATTGTGGGCGGCGTAATAGGTGTCGCGATAGCAGTCGCAGCCCCATTCGTGCTGAACCTTGTGGTAAGCGCGGGAACATCCGGCGTAGTCAACTATGGCGGCATTGGTTCCGGAGCTGGCGTCGTATCGTCACTCTGCGGCTCATAATCGTGCAGGCATTTTTTGAGCCTTTTTCCTTAAAAAGGCTTAATAATTTTTTTGTTCTTTCTTTATCGTAGATATCTAAGAATGGTACCATGGACACAGAAAGTTTGCACAGGCTTCTCCTGCGTTTCAGCCTGTCTAGCTATCCAAAGATGCTGCTCATCCTGGTATCGCTGATCTCCATCTCAACGATCGTATACTCGCAGGCAAGCGGCGCGGCGACATCTGTTACCGGTGCGCTATGCCAGATATACAATACGGTCAGGAACGTGATATTCCTCATCGGCATAACTCTTGCCGTTCTTGGCGGCGTGATCTACGCGGTCGCCTCAATAATGCCGGGCTCGCACAAGGGCGGCCTGCAGGGCTACGGGATCGGAATGATAATAGGCGGAGTGCTCGGCATCGTGATAGCAGTTGCGGCGCCGTACATATTGAACCTGATCGTCTCCTCAAACCCGAACAGCATACTCACATCCACAGGCACCGCAGGGGTCAACGGCCTTTGCAGCTCGTCCTCGCTTCTCTGATGTCGAACGTGCATGCAAATGCGCATGTATTTATTTCTTGTCTATGTATATAGTGTGACATAAAAGCTGATTAGTGATCTTGTGAGAACAGTTTTTGGGCACGCAATAGAGACGTACTTCTCGAACATATACCTGATACTCCTGTGCTCAATACCATTCATAATAGCTTTCCTCATACCCGCATTCGCATCATTCCCGACATTCAACGATGCGGGATCTGTGCTTCTCAGGACATCCAGCATATTCCTAAACCTTAACCTGTTCACCACGGCAATCATAGTGATTGCTGTGCTGTTCTCGCTGCTTTTCCTGAGCTTCGCGATAGTGGCGATAAACATAGTGGTAAAGCACAGCAGGACGCAGACGAAGATAAAGTCGGAGGTGATACGCGGGCTTGAGAGGTATACCGGGCGCGTATTCACGATTCTGCTCATAGCGACCGTAGTGATAGCGCTTGCAAACATCCTAAGCTACAACTCGGGCTATTCCGGCATTATAACCGCGATAGTGGCGCTGCTCATAACACCATTCCTCTTCTATGCGCCTGCGTCTGTGCTCATAGACGAGGCAAAGCTATTCAGGGCTATAAGGGCAGGCACTAAGTTCTTCACGAAAAGGTTCGACTACTTCGTTGCCTGGATAATTATCGCGATAGTGCTCGTAACACTCTTCGACTTCATATTCATACTCGGCACCGGCACAATGATCTCCAGGTACGCGATGCTGATATTCAGCTCGCTCTTCATACTGCCATTCCTTGTGCTTCTGCAGAGTGAGTTCTACATGAGCAGGTTCAAGCTGCTCAAGCGTTAAGCCGGCACCAAAAAGAGCGCGCTGCGCCGATACGGATTCACCCCCGATTCTGCATACATTATAAATAGCTTATCTCAGAAGCATTATCATGCCTGCATTCCGCGCAACACTGCTTGCAATCGTGGCCTTTGTTGTCCTTAACCTGTTCCTGGTAAACTCGTATGCCGCACCCCAGATAGCAACTGTCACATGCATCCTCAACGGCGCGAGCATGACGCCAGGGGCATGCCTCGGCAGCGCCATACCCCTTGCACTGATAGGCATATTGCTCTCGCTAATCATCGGCGCTGCAATATTCATGTTCGGCGAGGTCTTCAACTACCAGCCGCTCAAGGGCTTCTACAAGCGCGAACTACGGGAGACGCTCAAGAGCGCGCTCCTCATCGCTATCATATTCTCGGTCCTCATCATAGCAAGTTCCATTGCGGTCTCTTTTGCTGGGAACGCCCCGTCCACCACCGCGGGCCCGACTGCGCTCACAGACAATCTTGCCAATCTCTACACAGCGGTGAACACGACATACCTGCAGCCGCAGGTGCAAAGCTCCTACAATGCGTTCGGCGGGCTGATGGGCCTCTCCATAGGCACTGACCTGCTGAAAAGCTTTACCCTCTCCTCATGGTTCCCGATACCCATATGGCTGGGGCCTATAGGCATAGTCGGCGCGGTGCAGTCAGGCTCGGTAGCCCAGATCTTCCAGAGCAACTACATAGACTCGCTGGGTGCGCAGAGCGGCCTCTCGCTGATAAGCATAACAGCGATCTACACCACCACGGTGCTCATAGTGTTTCTCTTCCAGAGCAATCTTCTGTATGTGATGGCAGCGGTAGGGCTCGGCGTCTTCATACCGATAGGCATAGTCATGCGCGCCTTCCCCTTCATAAGGGGAATAGGCGGCACATTGATAGCCATAGGCATAGGCATAGCGATAGTCTACCCCGTGCTTCTGCTAGCGCTCAACCTCCCTGTCACGAACTACATATACTCGATAGCATCAGCTGCAGGGCCAGGTTCGACATCCTCTTGCCCGTTCAGCGCATCGGGGCTTGCATGCAAGCTCTGGAGCGGCGTCGCACAGTTC
>DUIS01000019.1:0-6838 GCA_013330215.1 Microcaldota archaeon
GGGGCCCGGGCTCATAACCTACGTGATCTATGCGATAACGATACTCGCGGGATTTTCGGGCTTCCTCATACTCTCGCTGCTGATAGGTGCGGAAACCATACTCTGGAGCATAATACAGTTCGCGTCAAGCCCATCAACCTCGGCTGCTGGCGCGATAGCGAACCAGGCTGGCGTGGCCCCGATAATACCTGGCATAGACATACCACTGTTTGCAGGCGTAATCTCTATAGCAGTACTGCTCATAATACACGAGTTCTCGCACGGAATACTCGCAAAGAGGGCAAAGGTCAAGCTGAAGGAGATAGGGCTGCTAGTGTTTGGCTTCATACCTATAGGTGGTTATGTGGAGCCTGACGAGAAAATGGTCGAGAAGCTCGACAGAACGAAGCAAACTAAGATATTCTCTGCAGGAGTCGCTGCAAACTTCATAGCCACGATCGTATTCTTCCTGCTTATGCTCGCATTCATGATGTACCTGTTCCCGGCAATGCAGATCAACTACCATTACAATGTCGTAGTAGCAAGCACTGTTCCGAATTATCCGGCTAACGGGGTCCTGAAGAGCGGAATGAAGATACTGGAATGGAATAATGTGTCAATGACAAATCTATCCACGCAAAGTTCGGTATCTGCCGCGCTCAACGCAGCAAAGGCTACAGACAGGCCCAACGCAACAGTATCCATAGTCACAAATACAGGTTCGTACAAATTCAAGGCAATCCCATCCACGTCAAACAGCTCAATTGGGCTGATAGGGATATCGATAGGGACGGAATACACGCCGGTGATAAACGGATGGTATGCGCACGCGGCGTACTTCCTATTCACCATATTCGCGCTCTCGATGCTGCTCAATTTCTTTGTGGGCATACTGAATCTTGCGCCAATCCCCGGATTTGACGGATGGAGGATTTACGGCGCCAACATAAAGAGCCAGAAATTCATAAACTTTGTTGGGGCGCTCATAATAATCCTAATAATAGTGAACGTACTGCCCTGGTTCTTCTACATATAGCCGAGTTTCCTCAGGTTGCCTATGCTGCCGAAGTCAAGCGTTGAGCCGTACCCAAGGGCTATCGCGTGCATCTGATCAACATCGACATTCCTGAGAATAGGCGACATCAGATCCGCCTTGCTGCGCAGGTTTATGTCAGTGCCGACCGCAAAATAGCTTATTGCGGGAAGTATGAGCAGGTCGATGCCCTTGTAGCTCCCGGAAAGGAAGCACCGCAGCTTTTCAGTCCTTCCAATGGTTTTTACTATGCCTATGGAAGGGTGCTCATGCCCGGAGATCAGCATCTTTGGTTTCTTGCCTGAGAGTTTGGGGACCTTGTCGCCATGAAAGAAGAGGTAATCGCCAACGAGAGCCTCATTGCTGAACACCTTTATCTTGAATGGCTCTTTGTACCTGTCTATGAAGTTGTCATGGTTCCCTTTTATCAGCACGAGCTCGACCTTTTTCCTTTTGCAGAGCTGTATTATCTCGTATAGCTCATTGAACTCATCGTCGCCAACTGTCGAGAAGTCGTTCTTTATGTCGCCGACCACTATTATCTGCTTTGCCTTCCTGATCCGAAGCGTAGTCTCAAGCTCGCCCAGTATCTTCTTGAGGTTCGCCTTTGGTATGAATACCCCTCTCTTCGCCATGTGGCTTTCATAACCGAGATGGAGATCGGAAAGCACAAGCGCATCAAGGCTCCTTATGTAAGCTATCGGAAGTCCTTCCAGCAGTTCCACATCATTGTTAAGCTTCATTCCCATCAAAGATATAGGCAGTTTGCAGATTTTATGCCTTGCGCTAAAATCCAAGCCTAGTAATTAAATCCCGAAAATACACCATCAGAATTCGTGCAAAAAGCTTTAATATGAGAACACACAGAATAATGTCTAACATACGGCATTTGCAAATGTGATAAGAATGTTGATGGGTCAAACACTAAAGGAAGTGGAATCATACTACGATGGGTTAGTCCCAGCAATCTACAGCCCTAACAAATTCCCAGAAGGTTTTATCCTTAAGCATTGGTCATTAGATCCCGAGATTATACATAGACCAATGATAGATGCAGTAGTCGATGGTAGCACAACAGCAATAAGACCCATATCAACGCTTGATTTAGAATTTCTATCAAATGAGACTGTTAGATTGGCAAAGAACGGAAGTATAGATTTGGTCAAAAATTATCCATGCGGTTTGAAATGCCCAGGATGCTTTTCAGAGGAAAGCATATACGGCGACATAAAAAATCTTATGTTCTGGCAGGAAGTAATGCAGGTGGTCGATGACGCAAAGGAAATAGGTCTTAAAACTGCAAAATTTCTGGGCCCAGGTGAACTATTTCAAAATCCAGACATTTTCGATATCCTAGATTCGCTTAATCGGAGGGGCATAGAATTTAGCATATTTACAAAAGGTGCAGAGCTAGGCAGTGACGATCTCGCACGCCAAGTTTATGGCGGCTTCGGAATTAATTCAGCAAAAGAGCTTGTAAAAAAGATAGCGGAGTACGGTAACATAAAGATATTGCTCGGATTCAATTCGTTCTTCTCTGACCGGCAAGATAAAATGGTCGGGTCGCTCCGTACAACATCAGATTACCAGATGGTTAATGGAACGTTCGACAGGAGAGGCGTAGTGAATTATACTGAAAAAAGAAACCAGGCACTTGTAAATCTTGTCAATGCAGGATTTAATGATCCCGAAGGCGGGCAGAGACTGACCTTAATTGCAGATCCTGTGGGTCTAGATCAAACAAATGAAATACCGTCCATGTACAGATGGGCAGCGTTAAGGAACATGCCCATAATTATAACTCCGACAATGGAATCAGGACCTAAGTCGATAGGGCTTAGCATGTATAATTTAAGGATAGATCCTGTCCACTTAACGCTAATCAACATAATGGAAGCGATTTATACTACGGCATTAGAGAACGGCATTTTAAGCATAGAACAGATCAAGGAAGAGGGAATATCTGCTTATTTTGGAACCAAGCCGTGCGACCAAGTTGCAAATGGCCTATTTGTAAGACTTAATGGCAAGGTGCAGATGTGTCCGGGCAGGAGCGATAATTCAGCAACATATGGAAATGTGCACCAAGAACCACTGGCGAAAATCTGGATAAATAGCCCAAACTATAAATTAGGATCAATAAGTAATAACTGGTGCCCTGCAAAGACGTCAGGTTTGCCCTCAATTGTACAAGAAGAGGCCATGTCCAGATTGCTAAGAAAACAAACAGCAACAAGAGTAAGATCAATAACCTGAAAGTCATAAAAGTATCCTATCACTTTCCTGATATCCTTTTCATTACGTTAGTATGCAGCTTCTGCAGGTACTTGTGCCTCTCCTTCATCATCACTGCATCGGCGTGTCCGAATGTGATTATTGAATGCGAGAACGGCGATGGCAAAGCCGTCTTTATTATCTTGAACGATGTCTTTCCGTCCCTCAAGCTTGCTATGAGCTCGCTCGTCCTCTTCAGATCCATTGTCTCGTTCATTATCTCCCTATATGTTTCCTTTATCACCGGGAAGTTCGGGTCTATCTCCTCAGCGGCCTTGAAAACGAGCTGCGAGCTCATCTGCTGCCTTCCCACAGGGATCTTGTAGCCCTTGTAATTGCGGAGTATCATGAAGCTCCTCGCAGCGACATGCCTGAACTTCCTCCTCATCAGCTCGGTTTTCCTTATGTTCCTCTTCAGTATTGTCGATACCCCTATGGTGTGGATATCATCAAGTATGTTTTTCATGTCCTTCTGCGAAAGCTTCAGCGGATCCTCTGTCCTGAAAAGGAAGCCGTTGTCGTTTATCATTATGTCAATATCGACATCGAACATCTCTGCCATCTGCAGCGCGAGCGCCCTGGAAAGCGCATCGTTGACCCTCCGCCCGAAAAGCGAGTGGAATACTATGTAGTTTGAATTCTTCTCATCCATACCCTTTGTAAGCTCTATCAAAAGAAACTTGTTTGTCGGCACCTCGTCGGCAAATAGCATCTGCTCAAGGAAGTAGCTGAATATCGCTTTCTTCGAGTTCTCATCGATTGGCAGCGTTGAAAGGTACTTATCAATGTCATCCGGCATCTTCATCCCCTTCCTGAACCTGCTTATGCCCTTCGCCTCCATGTGCTTGCGCATCATTACGGAAAGTTTTTCCCTGAATTCGCCTATCTCGCTCGCAAGCTCGTAGCTCAATGGCAGCTGTTCAGAGAACCATGGCGGTATGGTAGGCGCGCTTGCATGTGCATCGCTCACGTAGGCCTTCATGCCCTTCGCGTACTCGAACTTGTAGAGCCTTCCCCCAAGCGTGAATATGTCGCCCTCCTTCAGCTTCGTAAGGAACTCCTCCTCTATGTTCCCTATCCATTTCTTATTTGTGTTGAAGACGTTTACTGCGACCTCGTCCGGGATCGTGCCGAGGTTGAGCATGTATATTACCTTTGCGAGCTTTCCTCTTCTCCCGAACATCTGCTCGTTCTCGTCATACCATATCTTGCCGTACACCCTCCTGCTTTCAAGCCCGACATAGTTGCCCGCAAGGTAGTTTATCAGCGACATGTAGTCCTCTTTCGGAAGCTCGTGGTAAGCGTAGACGCCCCTTATCACACCGTAAGCCTCATCTATGTTCCATTTCTTTGTAAGCGACATGCCTATTATGTGCTGGGCTAGCACGTCCAGCGCGTTCTGCGGAACCACGAATGCATCAAGATGCTTCTTCAGCGCCGCATCAAGTAGGACCGAGCACTCTATTAGGTCGTCCCTGTTGAGCACTATTATCTCGCCGTTAGCTGTCGCCTTGTAGGAATGCCCAGCGCGCCCTATGCGCTGCACAGCCCTTGTCACGCTCTTCGGCGAGCCAAGTTGCACTACATTCTCTATTGTGCCTATATCTACTCCAAGTTCAAGGCTGGTGGACGAGACCACACACTTTAGCCCGCCCTTCTTGAGGAGCTCCTCCACCTCAAGTCTTGATTCCCTTGAGAGGGAGCTGTGGTGCGCGGCTATGTCCTCCCCATACTTGAACCTCTTCTTAAGGTTGAAGACCACTCGTTCAGTTCCGCTTCTTGTGTTAGTGAATATCAATGTCGATTTGCTCTTTGTTATTATATCGTTGAGCCGCTTGTAGAGGTTCGTGTCTATCTCCTCGTCCGTCGCGTATATCATGTCCTTTACAGGGCATATCGTCCTCACGTTAAGCTTCTTGCTCCATGATGCATCCACAATGACGCAGTCCTTGGGCTCCTTCCCGTTCCATCCAACAAGGTACTTTGCGGCCTCGTCAAGCGGGTATAGCGTAGCGCCAAGCCCCACCTTTGCGACATCGTGCCCTATTATGTTCTCGAGCCTTGCCACGGAAAGGGAGAGGTGCACGCCGCGCTTGTTGTTTGCAAGCTCGTGTACCTCGTCTATTATTATGTACTCTACGCTCTTCAGGTGCTCCACGAACTTCTCGGAATTGATGAGTATTGCAAGGCTCTCCGGAGTGGTCACGAGTATGTTTGGCGGCTTCGCAAGCATCTTGCGCCTCTCCTCCTGCGTGGTGTCACCGGTGCGGACTCCTATCCGCACTTGCTGTATGTTGCCCTTCACAATTTCCACCCCCTTATCCTTCTTTATCATCTCATAGATGTCCTCAAGCGGCTTGGAGAGGTTGTTGTGTATGTCGTTGTTTAGCGCCCTGAGTGGAGATATGTAAAGGCAGTAGACCTTGTCCTCAAGCTTTCCCTCAAGGCTGTAGTCGAACAGCCTGCTTATTATGGAAAGGAACCCTGACATCGTCTTCCCGCTTCCGGTGGGCGCGGTTATGAGCACATTGCTCTTCTCGCTGATGAGCTTGAACGCGTATTTCTGGGGCGGCGTAAGTTCGTCGAACTTCGAGCTGAACCACTCCCTCACGTACTTGTTCAGCACTCCAAGGCTCTCATTGTCATCAAACGGCTTATCCGCGTAGGTTATCATAGGAATCAAAATAGGATTATACATGCTACCTTTGCATGTACTATACATCTGTCGTAAAAGTCTAAAAGGATATACCCGCCAAAGACGGAACAGCGATATCCACAGTTACGTTTGGCTATGTGGACGCCTATCAGACTCTTTTGTTCCAAGTAGCATATGGGGAATCATAACCCATATCCCTAAGAAGCGATTGCATTCCCGAATTGAATGCATATACGCACATCTGTACCCTCTTTATACCTCTACCCCTAGCGATATCCTCCGCGGATGACAGAAGGGACTTTGCCACGCCGTTTCGCCTGAACTCCCTGCCCACATAGATGCTATCTACATAAAGTATCTCGTTATCTCTGAATGTCCCGGGTATCACTTCAAAATCTAATTTAATATAGCCGGCAACCTTACCATCTACTTCAGCAACTAAAAATCTTGAATCTTCATTTCTCAAGGCAGAAGCGTAGTAATCTCTGTTCTCTCTGTATGTATTTTTTTTGGGATTTAACAATTTTGGCTCCTTAGCTATATGCAAGGCAGAGAACTCTTCAAGATACCTCTTCACTCTCTGGAAATCCCCCATTTCTGCATCCCTAATTACCACTCCAGGTTTTCTGATCGATATCGGTTCTACACCATGCCCTCTAAGCATTTGATGAGCCGCATGGTTATCGTAATAACTCCGATTAGTTGGTTTCATTTATATCACTAATATCTATGCGTGGGTTAGCTACGCTATACTATCAGCAGCGTCGGCCACGTCTTTTCTTTCGATAGCTTGCGCCACCGCTCTACTCCTTGAAAGTCTAAAGCCCACTTTTCTACCTAGCGGCCTTAAATGTATACATACGTCTTCAGCATCTGTCTTATATGTTACCAATCGC
>DUIS01000019.1:6890-7888 GCA_013330215.1 Microcaldota archaeon
GATGTTACCAATCCGATATGGACAAGTGCCTCTAATGCCTCCTCAAGGTGCGGCCTCGCAAGAACAACCGGCGTTTTATCCACAGCGACGTCTACGGAAAGCTCGCTAGCTCTGACATCCTTTATGCCCCTGTACAGATGGTTATATTCTGACTGTGAGTAAACTTTTAACAGGAGTCTTGCGCTCTCCCCATCTAAAGAGAGTATTGGCAGTTTTAATGTGTATTCCACAAGCCTTCCGAACCGTCTCTCAAAATCCCTTTGCATATCTATCTGCTTTTCTAGGGTGGCTACTAGCTCAGTCTTGTCAGAAGTTTTAGATCGCATCATTTTATCATCATATACGGTTTTTCGGCAATATATATAAACATTCTCGTTATACTCTGCCTAGTGCTATCCATCATAAACGGGCTTTGGGCGCTTCAGGCCAGAATCCGGACTGCTTACTTATATATGGAATCGTACCTTACTCCTGAGTCGTCGGTGATGTGGATGCATTCCCCTTCGCATTCTATAAGACAAGCTTGGCAGAGTATGCAAGCGCTTCCCTGCACCGCTACCGAGAGCCCTCCGCTGGTGCCGTCATTCTCGTCAGCGAAGTGCTTGTGGCCATCCTTCGCATCAGCCCACTTCTTGTGCACCTCAGGGTCTGTTGCCCCAGTCCACTTCATGCCCTCAGGGGCTGTGTCTGCGTTAGCTCCGGCCGCGTCCTTCCTGCTCTTCATCTCGAATACAGCGACCGGGCAGACGTCCTTGCAGTGCTGGCATCCCGTGCACTTGACCTTGTTAACGAAAACGTCCATAGAGACAACCTGCATAATACATGCTACTCAGCTATAAATTGCTTGCTGTTCCTCGCTTTTAATGGCGTAAAGAACAACAGCAATTATGCTCCGCCGAACAGGCTTGCAAGACCTCCTGCAGCTTCCTCCTCCTTCACTTCTTCTTTCTTCTCGTCCTTGTGCTTCTTCTCGCCCTCTGCATGATGCGGGGCTGCCT
>DUIS01000013.1:0-2092 GCA_013330215.1 Microcaldota archaeon
AAAGTATGGTCCCATGCTGCAGCAGAACGCCTCCCCTCCTTGTCTGCGCGTTCCCCGAGATCTTTTTCCCGTCAGTGACTATGTCGTTTATCGGAACGAATTTCGCCTTTATGCCAACGCCCAATAATCCGGAGACCACCCAATCGCAGATGAAGGCATAGCTTTCGCGTATGCCATTCGGGAAGTACGCCTCTGGGGCAATTACGCTGTAGGTAACCTCGCCCGCATAATCATGGTAGACAGCCCCTCCTCCTGTGATCCTCCTCACATGGGAAACCCCAAGCTCCGCGCATCTGCCCACATCAACCTCGTCCATCATGGACTGGAACCTGCCTATAGTGACAGCGCTGGGCAGCCACCTGTAAAACCTTATTGTAGGTTCGGATGCGCCTTTTGCAACGCCCTCCATCACAGCCTGGTCTATCGCCATATTCGAGCAGGCATTCCTTGCCTCGAGCTCTATGAACCTCCATCTCATCCATTCACCGCCATCAGGACCCCCTTTGCTATCGCTTCTGGGCTGAGCCCTACCAGCACGACATCATTCCGGTCAACAAACTGCTTTATCGTGCCTGCCAACTCCGCCTCTTCTGCATCTGGCTTCGTGCCTATCAAAAGCACCTCAATTCTATTCAAAGCCTCCTCCGGGTGCACAAAGAAATCCCCAAGAAGCTCAAGTTTCGTGATGCGGCCATCCCAGACTGCCCTCACTATCAGCAGCTTGCCGCCAGGCACCTTGTACCTTATGGAATTCTCCAACCAAACACCGAAGCGCTACAAAATGATGAACAGCAGCATGCCTATCAAGCCCGCGGCAATGCCGCACGCGAAGTTCGAGGTGAACTTGTTGCCTATGCCCCTCTCCTCGTAGTAGCCAAGTATTGAATCTATTATGCTGCCGGCAAATCCGGATACTGTTATGATCAGCACCGCTTTTTCAAGGCTGAACCCGTAATAGCCGCTCAGCGCTGTTATGTGCCCAGGTATCAGGAGAAGCAGCAAGGATATGATGAAAGCTGCGCATATCCCGGCAAACAGCCCTAGCTCAGTGATGCCCCCGGAGGTGCCCTTTTTCACCTCATCGAGCGTGAATATCATCTTGGGCTTCCCGTCAAGGACACCTATCTCGCTGCCGAACTTGTCCGCCATTATGGCAGCCAGGCTTGAGAGGAAGCCTATTATCGAGAGGAGCGCCAGCCCCTCGCTTCCCCAGAGCAGCGCAAAGTAGAAGAGCACGACCATAATCAGAGGCGGCAGCCCGTTGGCAAGCACATTCCACACCCCGCGCGGGTCCTGCTCTATGCCAAGCCCCCTCTTCCGCGTAATGCCTACGTGCGTCACTGCCGAGGAAAGCGCAAGGAACACTATCATGCCTATAAGGAAGAAGGGCCCAAGCCCTAGCCCAAAGTAAAGGAAGGCAAGGCCGAACACAACAGCCAGCACCACGCCCTTAAGGTTGAGGGTCAAGAACTCCATATACATTCCATTTTTATGAAATTATTCCGCTAATTCGAAAGGTTTTTAAATCTGTACTTGCCTACATTACTACGGGTTCTCTACTGTAGGAAGGTCGTGAAAAACTGGTCGTCTTGCCAGCGTGGATTTCCATGCTGGCACTTCTTCTTTGTCAATAATCCCCTAGTGATCATTCTATTCTACACTATACATAAACGTATTCAGGCTTAAATACTTTCTCTTGCATAAATTAACGGGATCGTGTTCTTATGGCAAAGGAAAAGTCGATAAAGGAGCTTGAGGACCTTCCTGGCATCGGGCCTACCACAGCTGAAAAGCTGCGCGCATCAGGCATAGACAACCTTGACAAGGTTGCGGTGATGACCCCAAACGAGCTAAACGAGCTTACAGGGGTGAGCGTAGAGGCGGCAAAGAAGGCGATACAGACCGCGAAGGAGTCCACAACCCTGAACTACGAGACCGGCAGCACCGTTTATGAGAGAAGGAAGGAGATAGGGAAGATAAGCACTGGCGCTGAATCGCTTGACGAGCTCATAGGAGGCGGCATAGAGGCCGGCGCGATAACCGAGACCTATGGCAGGTTCGCAAGCGGGAAATCCCAGATAGGCTTCCAGCT
>DUIS01000013.1:2149-2994 GCA_013330215.1 Microcaldota archaeon
GGGGATGGGGGGCGCAGCCTTATTTTTGGACACTGAAGGCACATTCAGGCCGGAAAGGATAGAGTCCATAGCAAAGGCAGCCGGGCTTGACCCGGAGAAGGCGCTGGAGAACATAATGGTAGTGCGCGCTCTCACAACAGAGCAGCAGGTACTCACACTTGATCGGGCTGACAAGCTCATCACTGAGAAGAACATAAAGCTCATAGTAGTTGATTCGCTCACCGCGCTTTTCAGGTCTGAGTTCATAGGCAGGGGCGCATTGGGCGAGAGGCAGCAGAAGCTGAACCAGCACATACACAGGCTGCAGACGCTAGCCGACAAGTACGGGCTCGCGGTCTACATAACAAACCAGGTAATGGACAACCCGGGCATACTCTTCGGGGATCCGACAACGCCGATAGGCGGCAACATACTCGCGCACGCAGCAACCACAAGGCTCTATCTCAAAAAAAGCAAGGAGGAGAAGCGCATAGCAAGGCTTGTTGACTCGCCGAACATGCCGGAGGGAGAGGCTGTCATAAAGATAACACCGGGCGGGATAAAGGACTGATCCCTACATAAAACGATGGAGCGATTTCATGCTTTTCCTAATAGGGCTTGGGCTTTCCAGGGACGACATAACCCTAGCAGCGCTGGATGCGTGCAGGCACTGCAAGGAACTCTACGTTGACAGGCACACAAGCAGGCTTGACAGCCCCACAATAGAATACATCACGAGCGCCACCGGAAAGAGGACGCTGGACCTGACAAGGCAGGAGATGGAGGAGGGCGCACGCGACCTGGTGGCATCTGCATCCGTGAAGGACATAGCTATATTGTGCGGCGGAGACCCGCTGATGGCCACG
>DUIS01000013.1:3054-6463 GCA_013330215.1 Microcaldota archaeon
ACTGCTCATAGAGGCATCAAAGCAAAAGGTCGAGGTAAGGATAGTGCACTCGAATTCAATAATAACCGCAGCAATCGGCGAGAGCGGCTTGGATTTCTACAGGTTCGGCAAGGTGTGTACCATACCAAGATGGAGCCTGAATTACAGGCCGGTATCGTTCTACGAGACAATACACAACAACCTTACCAATGATGCGCATTCGCTGATACTCTTGGATTATGACTCAAAATCAGAGTCGACAATAAGCATAAAAGAAGCGGTAGCGACACTAGAAGAGGCTGAGAAAACCTATAGGAAAGGCATAGTAAGGGACGATTCGTATATCATGATACTGCATAACATATCGGCCAAGGACTCAAAACTGGCATATGTGCGGATAAAGGAGGCAAAGGAGATGGCTCTTGGCGGGATGAACGTGCTGATAATACACTCCGGACTTTCGGACATAGAGAAAGAGACAATGGACGCGCTGGTAAGCAAATGACGCTGATGATAAATTTCGACAAAAAACAGAAAATGCCGTATGTCACTGACCAGTCAACAAAGGATCTGCTGAAGAAGAGCTACTTTGGAACCCCGGAAGGCGACAGGCTTGTACTCGCCCCGGAAGAGGTCCTCTACCTCATCGACGTAAGGAATGCAAGCTGCATATCCCAGCCGGACGAGGCGCAGCTGGGCTTCAACGACATAGCGCAGGAGTTCAGCGCCAACAAGAAATTCATAGCAAGGTACATAACATACAAGGACTGGAGGGACAGGGGCCTCATAATAAAGGAGCCTGAGGGCGAGGCAGGCGGCGACGGCAGCAAGGCGCAGCACATGAAGCAGTACAAATCAGCCGCGCTCAAGCTCAAGCCCTACAAGCTAGAGGGCATATTCTTCCCTGCAGACCTCACAACAGTGATAGACAACAGCAAGACGGGCAACGAGATATACGATGAGATGTGGTTCGGGCAGTACGGGACCTACAAGGTAAAGGAGCATGGCATAATAAACAAGCTGGACATATACGAGACCCTCTTCCTGATAGACAAGGTCGTATTGAAGGTAAGGAACTCTACGAGAAAGGAAATAGTAGACATCGCGACGAGGAGAAGACCCGACTTCCCAAAACTCTACGAGATATATGCGGACTGGAGGGGCAAAGGTTATGTCATAAAGACGGGATTCAAGTTCGGAACGCATTTCAGGCTCTATTTCCCAGGGGCAAAGCCAACAAAAACCGGCGAATCCTGGGTACACTCCCTTCACGTAATACACGTATTCCCGCGCGACGCAAAGCTGCTGATATCAGAATGGGCAAGGGTAATAAGAGTGGCGCACTCCGTAAGGAAGACATTCATACTTGCGATCCCAGGAAAGACAAGGGCGAAGAAGATGGGCATAGACTTCAACCTTTACCACAGAAAGGGACAGGAGATCGAGAATCCCTCAAACGCAAAGCCGCATCTGGGAATGCTCTCGCTGAGCGAGGAGGAATACATAGGCGGCGCAGAGCTCTCGGCTATAATAAACGAGGCGAAGGCGAGAAGGCAGGAGCTCATAATAGCCATAGCTGACAGGGAGACGGCAGTTACGTACTACAAGGTAAGGCGCATAGAGCTTCAGGGCAGCGATTACGAGTATTACGAGATAGACTGGCTGCAGCCATAATATATAAATATTATGCACCACAGACACAATATAGTGATTAAATGTCGCACAGCACGGCAAAGTTGCTCAAGGCACACGAGCACATGCGCAATATGGAATATGCGGCAGCGTTCGTTTTGTACAGGGAGCTAGCGAATCAAAACACCCAAAACTCAGTGGCATATTACCATTGCGGTAACGCCCTTGCATCGATAGGCAAAAACGAATGCGTCAGGATGGCCATCAGTTCGTATGAGTATGCCCTGCGCATAAGTCCGAACTATGCCGCAGCGCATTTCAAAAAGGGGCTTGAACTGCTCTTCTCACTTGAAAGGGAAGAGGATGCATTCTGCGCGGCAGAACGCGCAGCGGGGTTATCTCCAAACGATCCGAGGCCAATCATTCTTATCAGCCTTATAAATTTCAGGAGAGGAAGATCTGCACAGGTGGAGCAGGGCCTGATGAAAATCAGCGCGCTGCCCGGAAAGGAAAATGACCCCTTCATAGACAAACTGCGCAAAGAGATCTTCCTAAGCGACGATGTGCGCGTAAACACCATGCAGATGAGGAATCTTGTCCGGCTGATGAGACTGTCTGATTATATCATCTATCCTGAGAGCGGAAAGTAGTACGGGCCCAGGGGGAATTTCAAAGCCTTTTGATTAAACTTATCGCCAAAAGGTTTATTCGAACCCCCGACCTACTGGTTAAGAGCCAGCCGCTCTGACCAGGCTGAGCTATGGGCCCAAGAAAGCAAATACTTTATGAAAGAGAAGGTTATTATTCCTAAATTATCCAAGGAATTTCTTTACGACAGGGCGTATGCGCTCGATATCCCTCCTGTCGCACGCAACCAGCAGTTTTTTCGAGCCGGCTAGTACCCCGGTAAGCGTCTTTATAAGCGGCGAAAGCTCGGTGAGCATCCCGATACGGTTCCCCTTCCTGTCAACGACTTCCACATCGTCGTTCTCACCCTTGAAGCTCCTGACAGCGGCTATGAACTCATCCCTGGCGAACCCCGCTTCCTCTATTGCCTCCTCAAGCTTTCTGATGTCAATGGTTTTGTCGATGGGCTCGTAGTATGCCCTCTTGAAAAGCCGCCTCTCCCTTATCCTCTCGACAGTATCATGCACAGATTTCTCCTTTGAGGCAAGCAGAGCGCTGACAAGGCGGTCATCGGTCATCGACACCAACTCACCAGCATCCAATTCCCCTGCTTCCAATGAGGCACTCATCGCATTCTGCAGCATTTTTCCGGCAATGATCTTTGCATGGTGCATGTAAACGTTGGAATGCATGAAATACCTGGCGATTAGAAGCGATTCTGCTCCGGATATACCGGCATCAGTTATTGCGACTCTCCCGTCTGATGAGACAAGCCTCCCTTTCAGCCTCTCATAATCTATGATCCCGTACGCAACCCCTGTATAATGCGAATCGCGCATCAGGTAGTCTATCCTGTCGGAGCCTATTGCGCCGCCAACAACATCGATCTTTTCGGAGTCCCTGAAGTAATCCACAATCCTCTTGAAAGAAAGCCCCGAGTCCTCGAGTATCTCCTTGATGCCTGATCTGACCAACACCTCCTCACCGATCCGCTCATGGTTCTTTTTGAGGTATTTCTCCATTACGAATTCGCTGAGGTGTGAGAAGGGGCCGTGCCCTATGTCGTGAAGCAGCCCTACATACGAGAGCTCAGGTGCGCCGTCACCGTAAATGCTCCACACCAGCTCCTTTGCGACGTGCATGCTGCCGAGCGAATGCTCGAACCTGCTGC
>DUIS01000013.1:6527-7625 GCA_013330215.1 Microcaldota archaeon
TTGGGAAATATGAGATAGGTCATGTCAAGCTGCTTTATGTACCGCAGCCTCTGCATCTCCGGGGTGTTCATTATCTTGCATTCCGTCTCGTTGAACCCTATGTTGCCGTGTACAGCGTCGCGTATCTCACCGTATTCCAAAAAATTACCTCACAGATAAAGGAACATGCCAATGCTCAGCGCAAGAAATATATCGAGCAGCGAGCAGTAGATGCATATCTTGCCTATTATGGTCTGCCCGACTATCGAATAAAGTATGCCTCCAGCCCCGAAGAGCATCCATACATTCTTGACAATCTTATTATGCCCGAACAGCAGGAAGAGGAACGCAGCGACAAACCAGACAAGCCCGAGTACCGCGATTGGTATGCCGAACACCGCAGACAGGCTGCTCCCGAGAACGCTCTCGCAGTTCACTGTTGTCCCGATTGTCGGGCAGTAAAGCGCGCCTGGCGCAAAATGCACTATCGTAAGGTAAACCGAATCTATTATCCCAAGGGCAAGTGCAACTCCAAGAATTTTCTTATGATGCCTCATTTCTTCACCCTTTCAGCAAAATCCCTTATTATCCTGTCTAATTCGGCACCCTTTGGCACCAGTTCATAGCTGACCTGCACTATGGGCTTGTTTATGTTTATGATGTTGCGAAGGTTGGTTGGCGTTGCGGAAATAACAACGTCGCAATCTGCGCCATTCACTGTAGCCTCGAGATCCCTTATCTGTTTTGCGCTGTATCCCATCGCGGGAAGCTCCAGGTCAAGCTTCGGATACTTGTTGAAAGTTTCCCTTATCTCCCCAACTGCATAATCCTTTGCGCGCACGACCTCAGCCGCGCCGCACTCGCGCGCGGCAACCATACCCGCTCCGATCCTCATGCCTCCGTGCGTTATCGTTGGGCCGTCCTCTATAACCAGCACCCTCTTCCCCTTTATCATCTTAGGATTGTCAGGGCTTACCGCAGAGTCGGCATAGATTATCTTTGCAGAGCTGTTTATCTCCCTGAGGTTCTTCTCAAGCATCCTGAGCTCGTCTGTAGAGGCGGAATTGACCTTGTTTATTATGATTACATCCGCCATCCTTGCAACCGTCTCGCCGGGAT
>DUIS01000097.1:0-224 GCA_013330215.1 Microcaldota archaeon
CCACTTCTTGAGCGCCTCCTTCGGCACCGCTCCGACATTCATGGCCTTGAGCTGCCCCTTGACGATAAGCAACGTGGTCGGTATGCTGCTCACATTGAAGGAGCCTACCGTTTTCTCGTTGTCGTCCGCGTTCATCTTGGCGAACTTTACCTTTCCCTCATACTCCTTTGAGACGTCCTCGACAATCGGCCCGTACAGGCGGCAGGGGCCGCACCATGGCGCCC
>DUIS01000097.1:294-4101 GCA_013330215.1 Microcaldota archaeon
GCAGGGGCCGCACCATGGCGCCCATATATCCACGACAACAGGAATGTTTGACTTGGTCACCTCCCGCTCAAAATTCTCATCATTAACATCAATCACGCTCATGCTAAGACCCATTATAATTAAGCAGAATAGTTATAAATTGGTTCAGGTTGCGAATCTGCATGCCCATGGCAGATCCCGATTGCGCGTTTCCCGTATTATGTAGGGTACCGACAGGCAAAAAAAATCATTCCCCCAACCGAAGCCAAATAAATACCAGATTTTAATTGGAGTTTCGCCTTGCTTTATCCACTGCCCATTTTAATTCAGGGGTTAATGGTTTGCCTGCAAGCTCGTCTGCGCGTTCTGACTGTCCATAAAGAAGGTAATACCAGTTGCCCAACTGCTCCTGTGTGCTAAGCGGTGGGGTACTGAACTTTTTACTATCAAAGTTGTATATGCCATTTCCCTGCCATCCTCCTGCCTGTGAATATGTCTTTACACCGTAGGGTGTCATATTCCCAATTCCGAAGTAATTTTGAAGCTGCTCCGCAGTCAGGATGCGTCTTAGATTCTCTACCGGATCAGCAGATGCAACGGCAGTTGCGGGCGCATTTGTTGCCTGTACTGCTGGCGGATTAGATGTACTTTGCGTTGGTGCGCCCCCATTAGGTGTTACTGTGCCTGCGGCGCCGGCTTCTACTCCCGGAGTGGCTGCTCCTACGTGTATCGGCCCCTCTTTGGCTCCTGTACTTACTGGTGAAATCCCTCCCACCGCCTTCGCTGGCATTTCAACGGCGCCACCAACAACTCTGAGCAACTTGCTCTTTTTGCTGTGTGCGGCGTGTACTACATCTCTGACTTCTGGATCTGGTGGCTGTAATTTACCATTATCTTCCGGAGCATCTCTTTCTTTGTCGAACTTAGCGTAATACCAATCATTCAACATATTAGCTGTATTTAGGTAGCAGGTTGTCTTGCCGTCTGAAAACCTGTATACTCCCTCTCCCTACCATCCTTTCCCAACGCCGTACGTCTTTGCATCACTTGGTGTTGGGTTTCCGATTCCAAAATACTTGCTCAATTGCGTTTCACTTAATTTCTTTTCAATTGGAGATACCGAACTCCGTTCAGTGCAACTACCACTACTCTGCGCCTCCAATCTGGGAGCTATCGGGTTTGCAGTCAAGAACCCTAAAAGAGCAAAAGTGGCAACACTTTTCCTATCGGACTTATTCTTTTGTCCTTGTGTCGTCATGTTATCACAATATACTTATGGATTCAGAGTATAAATACCTACCGAATTCAGATATTACAATATCATCAGGGTAGAACAAATTGTTACTTAATAGGGGTATCATTATGCCCTGAAAAGTTAGTGGTATCTGCCTATCGGAAACTATTTATTCCTTCTACGCGCTTCTAATAACGATGATGATCTCTAAGACCGAGCTTTGCTATGAGGAAGATCTTGAGTGCTGATATGGTGAGTATATGGGGAGGATACCGACCGATTCGATAAAGAAGATAATAAAGAGCAGGTCCAATCCTGGAATTATAATAAGCGATGCCGCAGCCGCAAGCATAGCCAAGATGCTCGAGAAGAAGGCTGAGCGGATAGCAAAATATGCAGTGCAGAGAGCGCGCAAAAGGAAGAGCGGCACAATAACCGAGGAAGACATAGACTCGTACAAGATAAGGTTTGGTGATTAGATGGACGACAGGATAGCATTTATCTCCAGCAACGGAAAGGGGCAGGTAAAGCTAGAGTACATACATAACGGCAACGACAGGATACTGACCTGGAGCGCCAGGGGGAGCAAGACGCTCGAAACCGCCTATGACGCGACCGGTGCAATACTCGTTCAAAAGGTCGTAGATCTCGACAGTGAGGGCATAGCCAAGACGACCAAGGATATACTGAATGCGACAGGGCTCGAAGCCGCGCAGAAGACCGAATTCATAGAAGTGAGGCTGAAAAAGCCATGCCCGAAGTGCGGCGAATACGCGCTTGCGAGCCACGCTGAGGCATTCCCCAGAAGCGAGGAGGTGCCCATAATGCCGATATACTACTGCACAAGCTGCAAAGGCAGGGGCTATTACCTTACCGACCAATACCTGGAATATCTAGTGGAAAACAACAGGGAGCTCTTCAGCGAGCAGGAAGTTTCAGCGCTCTCAAGCGACAAGGGCGCATTCCTCGGTGAGCTGAGAGAGAATATAATAAGAATCTTTGCATCCAAAAGGATAATGCGCATAAAGTAGAGGATTGAGAGGATGACCGAGACCAATATTTTGATATCAGAGCTTTACGGCAAGGAGATAATAACCAACACGGGCAGGAGAATAGGGAGCGTTGAGGACCTTATAGTGGATTTTGAAAAAGGGGCAGTAGCTACGGTGCTGCTGGTCAAGTCAGAGGAGCTTACCAGAAGCGACCAAACCTCGCACGAATTCATAAAGAACAGCGTGAGGTATGAGCGCGTAAAGAGCGTCGACCAGACCATAATAGTCAGCGGCGACACCGCAAGGGCGTAATTTTACCTATTTCTACAGGATCGGCCACTAATCCAGAGCGTATGCTCATAACACGCAGAGACTGTTCCTTATAGTGGTTTTATCGATAAGCTGGCAGCTTACCCTAGCTTCATAACTTTTCCAGAAAGGTTTATTAATATATAGTTATTAATTTATTTGAAAATAGTTATTAAGATGAGCGTATGGGGAACAGAAATAAATACGCACTGGCGGGACTTGCTGCGATCGTGGTAGTCATAGTCGCGATTGCGGGTTTCGTCCTGTACAATGGCAATAGCCGTACGGCATCTACCCAGTACTTGCCTAATCAAAGCTCTGGCAGGCAGATACAGATTGTCGCGGCAGAAAACTTCTGGGGAAGTCTGATGCAACAGCTTGGCGGAATCCATGTCAATGTGACGAGTGTCGTTACGGATCCCAATTCCGATCCCCACGAATACGAAAGCAGCGCCGCAGATGCGCGGGATATTGCAAATGCGAACATTGTCATTGTCAATGGTGTAGGGTATGACGATTGGGCACTGAAGCTCATCTCAGCGAGCAGCAACCCCAACCAAACGATATTGAACGTTGCGGAAAACCTTGGGATACCCAACGGCTCAAACCCGCATCTCTGGTATAATCCTGTCTATGTGAATGCGACCGTGAAGCAGATGTACCTGGATCTTGTCAAGACAGATCCGGCAGATGCGAGCTATTACAAGCAGCGATATGAGAACGTGACAGTTTCGCTCGCGCAGATAGACAGTCGAATGACAGAGATAAAGCAGCAGTTCGCGGGCACGAAGGTGGCATCTACGGAGAGTATATTTGTCTATCTTGCAAATGCAACAGGTCTTGACCTGGTCTCTCCGCCAGCGTTCATGGACGCGGTGGCAGAGGGTGTAGACCCGCCAGCCCAGAGCATCTCAGAGTTCCAGAACCAGCTTGAGAGCGGGAACGTGAGCGTGCTGGTCTACAATGAGCAGACCGTAAACCCTCTTGCGGAGCAGATGAAGCAGATAGCCGCACAGCATAACATTACAATAGTAGGGGTGACTGAAACTATTCAGCCTCCGGATGTCCCGTTTCAGGTATGGATGAATGCGGAACTGCTACAGCTGCAGAATGCGCTCAATGCAAATACGCTTGGACAGTGAATGAAATGGGCACACACGAGGAGATTGTAGGGGCTCAGGATCTGACTGTTGGCTACACCAGCAAACCGGTCTGGCAGAACGCGAGCTTCAGCGTCAACCGCGGCGAGTTCGTTGCGGTCATAGGCCCGAACGGCGCTGGCAAGACAACGAT
>DUIS01000020.1 GCA_013330215.1 Microcaldota archaeon
GCGCTCAGGTTCCCGAGGCTTGTCGGGCCGAGCGCGATAAGAGATGACAAGGGGCCTGAGGACGCGACGACTACAGAGGAAGTGATAGAGATGTTCAAGCAGCAGAAGAAGGTAGGTGTGAAGGGCTAGTCAGCACCTTGAGCGGCACAGTATCTCCCTTAGTTCGAAGTGGCTTCTTACGGTATGCTTGGGTTTATACAGCACCTCAAGCTCCTTGATATTGCCCGGAGTGTAGAAGCTGCTGAGCGCGCCAGTCGGATAGAAGAGTATTGAGTCTATACCGGCATTCTTTGCCGCGCCAAGGTCGTGCTCAGAATCACCGATCATAATGGCCTCTTTCCTGTCGGTGCACCTTAGGAATCCAAGTGCACGCTCTATCCCCTCTGGGCTGGGTTTCTTCTCCTTAACATCCTCTCCGGCCAGGACTGTCTCGAAGAATTGACGGATATTGAGCCTAATCAGCAGATTATTCAACCCAAGGTTGTTGGTGCTTACCACCGCCATCCTTTTTCCATCTTCGCTGAGATTCAGAAGAAGCTCATAGGCACCATCATGAAGCCTTGCGGTGAGGACCTCTCCCCTTGCGAGCGCCTTGACCCTGTCGACATAAGTGGGCACGCGCTCCTCGCTGAGTCCATGATATCTTACCTTGCCTAACCCGCCGAACTGCGCCCTTATCTGCACCTCGTTTAGCCTCAACCCGAATTCCACAGAAGCCTTATTGATTGCCTTGGCCCAGCAGTTTACAGTATCTGCAAGGCAGCCGTCATAATCGAAAAGAATGTACCGATAAGACATCTTTACCACGCTTATGAGTTTGGCGTAGGATTATAAAAACTTATCAGAAAGAAACAGAATTAGTATTATACCTTCCTGATGTTCTCTATGATCTTTGAGAACTTCTGGACGCTTTTGGCTATCTCCTTCACCTTTGGGTTCAGCCTGTACCCGAGCCCGTAGCCCTTCTCGGTCCTTATGTGGGTAGGCTGCAGGACATTCAGGTCCAGTGAAAGCTCCCTAAGCGTTATGATAAGCGTTTTTCTCGTGAACTTCTTCTCAAGGATTGCGTAGAGTTCCCGTGTAGTGCGCGGGGACTTCTGCAATAGCAAAGCCATGACTGCATAGTTGGGTCTGCTCAGAACCTTTCGGAGCACCCACACATCGTCCTTGTCCTTTTCCTTCTTTACCATAATCTATAATTGTGAATAAAGCTTTAAATAGCTTTCCAAATACACAGACACACCATCTGGACCGCAGATTATCAAACAAATATAAAAGTATATATATCTTTATCAAAGTAAAATATAAGATATCAGAAGGGACAATGTGGGCGTGCGGTTCTACGTACCTGCGCGCTTAATGCCTATGAGGTTTATGGATGGGTTTTGCGAGAGGAATTCTTGGCTTCTCCAGAAGGAGAGTACAGGAGATTGATGCCGCGCCTGGACATCATCTTATTGATGCCCTGAAGGATACAGACACACGCGCTTTCGCCTACCTGTGGATTGCAGTAGAACTGAATTATAATCTGGTGGTATTCAGAAAAAGCAGGAAGGCAGATGCGGTGGTGTTTGCATTGAGCATGCTTGTGCCGAGGTATCATAGGGTCCTTGACATCTCAAATGACAACGCTGTGGATAGTAGGATAAATTTTATGAAGATGATTGGCGGAGGGACGGGCAAAACAAGAGGACTGGTAGGTTCAAACATGCCAGACAGGATAATAGACAGGTCTGCAGATTCTCTTGGTTTCCTGTTCGGCTGCGCAAAATACGGAATCTCGTTCATTGCCTCAGTAAGCGGCGATTTCCATAACGTAAGCATTGTCAGGGGGCTTCGCTACAGGAGATTCGGCATAAGGCCTTTCGATATGAATGCACTGGATGTCTCAATAACGCTGGACGGCAATTCGAATATGTCCAGAATTACAGAGTACAGATGGTTGGAAAAGGCTGAGATAAGCACCATCGAGACAGATTATGTTCCGAAATCGATCAATAACGTAAGCGTGATGTCGGGTGGGAAATTCGACAATGACAATGCATTTCGCTTGAAGGTGGTTGAGGCCTATGCGAAATCGAATTTTATCAGCAGCAATTATGCGTTAAGGGAGTTGGAGAAACGCGCGGATTTCCTGAAAAGGGTAGCAGCAGGAGACAGCACCGGAACGGATTTGGTAGAGAGATACTGCGAGATAGCGCAGTCACAAAGGTCTTAAAAGGAGTTCGTGCAAATGTATAGTGTAAATGGCCTTAGTGGTGTAACGGCTCGCACGGAGGACTGTGGATCCTTTAGACCGGGTTCGACATGAACCTCAAAAGCTAACAATGAGGTTTGCGAAAATCCCGGCTAAGGCCCGTTTAAGGCCATAATTAAAATGTTCATGTCCCTACTATAGTTTAGAAAGTAATATTTTCGTATTTAAACGTATTAAACATAATATACGTAAATTATAAATACCTGTTTATTCATAATATAACTGTGGGAACATGACAAGTTTGACATTATCCGTAACCGAGGAACTAAGAAAGAAAATGGATGAACATCCGGAGATAAATTGGTCAGAAGTCGCCAGACAGGCCATAATATTAAAGATAACACTACTGGAAAAGATGAACAAACTACTTAAAAACAGTAAATTAACTGAGAAAGACACAATTAAAATTGGAAGAAAAGTAAATGCAGGAATGGCTAAAAAGATGGGATTTACAAAGTGAATTGATGGAGCTGGTTATTGATGCAAATATCCTGATTGCAGCTTTTATAAAGAAGAGTACTACAAGAGAACTTTTGCTTTATAGGACACCAAAACCAATAAAGCTATATACTCCGCCATTTATTTTGGAAGAACTTTCACAGCACACACCGCTCCTGTCGTCTAAAACAGGCATATCTGAAAAGGAGATAATGGGTTTGGTTTTAGAATTGCTCTATACTTCGAATATAGAGATAATAAATGATAAAGAGCTAACAGAAGTGAAAAGGGTTGCAGAGAAAATAGCGCCAGATAAGAATGACTCGGCATATTTTGCTGTTGCTTTATACAAAAATTGTGAGATTTGGTCTAATGATAGACCCTTAAAGAAGCAGAACAGAATAATAGTTATCACAACCAAGGAACTTCTGGCAATACTTGGAAATATTTAAGGTGAGGGACATGAACAAAACAGATAAGGCTCGGCTAAGGCCCGTTATATTTATAGATGGATAAATTGATCTATGCGGCGTGCTTGCCTTCTTGTCTTAAAGCAAGTGAAGGCACGTTACTAACTTTTGGTTCAGATCTTAAAAGCTGCTTTACCAACGTTATTGGGCCATGAACCCCTGCACTTTCTGCTTCTATTCTTTGTTTTAACCGGTTTAGCATCTGCATGTTGATTTGCGCCATACAACCATAATAGCATACATAGGTCAAATTTTTATGCGTTTTGCTTGGTAAGGATAGTATAGCCGCTTTCATGATTTCGAAAAGCAAAGTATTAAAAGGCAATCCATTGAATAATGGAATGAAATAGATAGAGATTGGTTGGTTATATGGCTAAAAGGAAGAAATCAAGAAAGAGTGCTAAGAGAGGTGCAGTAGGAAGAGGCGTGTCCGAGATGTCGGGCGACTTCAGTGCGGGCAGGGCCAAGCTTGACAGAGAGATGTCAAAGGCGGGTATCGATTACAAGAAGCTGGCCGGCGCGATAATAACCATAATAGGTGTGGTGCTGATTGTGCTTAACCTCACCGGGATTCTGCTTGCGTTTGTAGGCTTAGTGCTTGTGTATTTCGGCATAAAGATGCTCGGGTACAATGTGCACAAGGTGCTGCAATCATAATATTTGAGGTGTAATGAATGAACACATGGAAGGTTATTACCGGGATAATAATCCTGGTTATAGGCATAGGTGTATTCTGGCAGAACTACAAGACCGTAGCTGGCTGCAACAGCCTTACAGGCAAGGTCTCGACAGCCATAACCTCGCTCTTCGGGGGCAACGGCGCGCAATCCTGCTACGATGCGGGGATAGCTGAAGTTGCTGGCATAATCGTGGCCATATTGGGGCTGGTGGTGCTATTCAGTGCCACAAGACCTGCGAAGAGGCCCAAGAGATAAGAGGTCTGTATTGTAGTTTTGTTTTTCGGCGTTCTTAGCCCATACGGGCTAGGAACATTCTTTTGCTTGTTTTTCGTTTTTATAGTGTTGTGATGGAGAAATGCGTAATATGCGGAAAAGGCGGTAAGGAACTTGTTGTCAGTCCTGATTACCCGGAGAAGCGGATATGTCTGGACTGCCTCAACGGGCTCGTATTCAGCCTCAACACGCTGGAGAAGGAGCTGAAGCCGCTCTACAATGCGTTGGACAGCGCGCTCGATGCCTTCAACAGGGAGATGAGCAAGAAGAGCAAAAAGTAAGTTATATGTGAATTCCCACTATCAGATGATGCAATGGGCCCAAAAAGTGTTGTGCTGGCGATAATCGTGATACTCGTACTTGCCCTCGCATTCATAGCGATAACCTACAAGCCCCTGAACAATTACATTGACGGGATTCTTGGCATACACAACACCATATACATAACCGGGGTATCGTTTGAGATAAACGGCGCGACGAACGAATCGTGCTTTGGCAATGTTGTCCAGCCGCTTCCCGGCTTCTACGCGCAGAAGGGCGGCGAATTCAGTTACACGGTAAACCTGACGGATGCCTGCACAGGCCCGCGCAACATAACGAACGTGAACGTGCTCAACAGCGGCTTCTCGATAAAGTCGGTGAGCCCGAGGCTGCCGTATGAGGTGTTCGGCGGCAACAGGGTGCAGCTTGGCATGGAGATAAGCCACCCTAGCGGCTTCAGTGCGGGGGTGCTGACGCTCCAGCTCAATGTGACATAGCAGGTCAACTTCCGTGGGCTGCGCTCATGTGTGCGGTTAGTTCCCCGCTTGACTCGAACCTATCTCCGCATACGCTGCACTCGAAGTTCTCCGCATCAACGCCGGAATGTGCCTCCCTTACATGCTCTGCCAGTTCGTCCCCGTTGTCAAAGAGCTCGCCGCATACGCTGCATTTGAATTCCGCCAATCCAACACCAGAGCCCTTGCTCATGCAAGGTATAAGAACCATGCGCTGGTTCTTGAGGCTCGGTTTAAATAACTTGGCTGCCATTCTATTACTTAGGCGGTTTCATGAACATAACGATAAAGCTTAGCGGGCACATTCTCTTCCCCTCGCTGAATGCCTCGTCCGCATTCAAGGGCTATGTGGAGAGCATACTGAGGCTCAGGAAGGCTGGCAACGCCCTGTTCATAGTTGTCGGTGGAGGCGAGCCCGGAAGGTACTACATAAGGATAGCCAGGGAGAATGGGCTTGACGAATCATCCTGCGACCAGGTGGGCATTGCTGCAACGCACATCAATGCGAGGATCTTCGCAAGGGCGCTGGGGAGCGAGGCATGCCAGCTGATACCTACAGACTTCAGCGAGCTCGACGAGGCGATATCAACGGACAAGATAGTTGTAATGGGAGGGCTTCAGCCCGGTCAGTCTACCAATGCGGTAGCGGCCGTGCTTGCAGAGCGCTCAAACTCCAAGCTCCTGATAAACACGACTAACGTTGACGGCATATACGAAAGCGACCCTAAGAAGAATCCGCGCGCGAAGAGGTTCGACAAGATAAGCATAGGAGAGGTCGAAAAGATACTCGACAAGATGGGTGCGCGCGCAGGCGAGTACGATCTTCTCGACCATGTCGCGATAAGGATAATAAGCAGGTCAAGGATAACGACAAAGATAATAGACGGCAGCAACCCGAAGAACATACTCAAGGCTGTAGAAGGAAGAATCGGCACGACCATAGTGCCGTAGCTATTTCAGCAGCGCCTTGAACTTCTCCCTTAGCTTCCTTACCTTTGGGCCTATCACGAAGGTGCAGTAGGGCTGGATCGGATTCCTTTCGTAGTAGTCCTTGTGGTAGGACTCCGCCTTGTAGAAGACATCCAGCTTCCTAACCTCTGTGGTTATTGGCCTCTCAAAATTGCCCTGTATCTCTTTGATGAAATCGGTCGCCTTCTTCTTTTGCCGATCGGTCGTGTATAATATTATCGACCTGTACTGCGAGCCAACGTCCGCGCCCTGCCGGTTGTATTGCGTCGGGTCATGCATCTCGAAGAATATCTCGAGGAGGGTATCAAGGTTTATCAGGCTTGGGTCATAGGTTACCTGAAGCACCTCGGCGTGGCCGGTCTCGTGGCTGCATACCTCTTCGTAGGTCGGGTTCTTTGTCGTGCCGCCAGCATATCCTGGCGTTGTCTCTATGACGCCCTTGAACATCTTGAAGACAGCCTCTGTGCACCAGAAGCAGCCTCCTCCGAATACTATAGTCTCGTTCTTATTTCCCATCCTTACCAGCCTTTGGCACGAATACCAGTGATATCGAGTTCACGCAGTGGCGCGCATTCTTCTTTGTGAAGCCCTCGCCCAAAAACAGATGGCCGAGATGCGCGCCGCAGTTTGCGCACTCTATCTCAGTCCTGACCCCATCTGCGTCTGGGATTCTCTTTATTGCGCCTTTTATCTCATCGTCAAAACTGGGCCAGCCGCACCTCGCGTCGAACTTGTCCTTGGAGCTGTAGAGGGAGGCGCCGCACCGCTTGCATACGTACATACCTTCTTTGAAGTTATGCTCGTATTCGCCGCTGAAGGGCATCTCCGTGCCCTTGCCGACTATTACCCTCTCCTCCTCGGGTGTAAGCTTCCTTAATCTCCTCTCTGCCAATCAATCCCATTCCTAATTCTGAAGATTAAACCTTATAAAGATTGCCTAAGGCGTTGTGATAAGGTGCGCGGATATTGCGGAGACTGCGACGAACCCGGAGAGCAGGCTCGCAAGAAGCAGGAAGATCCAGAACATCGCGAGCGTGAACTTCCAGCCGTGCCACACCCTCCCTTTCCTCATGTCCGGAGCCCTGTCGGCCATGAGCGAGACCGGGAATGAGAGTATTCCTGTGAATCCGTATAGGAAGTAGAGCAGCAGCAGCGCTACAGGCGCCTGCGTAAGCCCTATGCTGGAGCCCTCTGCACCGTAGGCTATGGTCATTAGGCCCACCATCAGGCCCAGGAAACCCACGTATTCGAGCTTGAGGCGGCACTTTACAGCCAATGCGAATGCGATAAGCACTATGCCGAAGGATATGAGCGGGTCGTAGAATAGTATGTTGTAGCTACCGGGAAGCGGCCAGGTGAACTGCCCCCAGAGCCCCATGATGAACATGTATGCGCCGATCAGGCCGAGCGGCACGCATGCGCTCTTGAGATGGTCCTCGAAGTTGCGCTCCCTCCTATTGTATACGCCGTACATGGATGATACAGTGTAGAGGAGAAGGAAGCCAGCGAGGCTTATTGAGAAGAGCGAATATGCGAGGTTGTCGATGTAAGGCATGCTAGATATATCAAGCGAAACGTATTTAGGGTTTGCTGCGGTGTTGGGCCAGTTGGTGATACGCGGTTCCATCATGTTCTTATTGTTTCACCAACAAGAATATCCAGATTGGTAATATCACATGGCTAGACCAAACAGGCATTTCTTCAAGATAAAGAGACTTAAAAAGGCTCTCGAGAAGACGGCTTTTGCCTCCTTAATAGCAGACATAGGCATATCCGCAATCACCCTAATCTCACTAAAGATCGGCACATCTTACACAATAGGCATTCTCTTTGTAATCAATTACATACTCGCAGTAATTGTTGCTGTGTCGCTTGTACTTATGGCTTACATTGCGATACTCTCACACGGGCATAAGTTATCAAAGATCGTAAGACTATTCAGATTCAATTAGGACCTGATCCAATCAATACAGGAGACCTCATCTTTCCGCCCTTTATGCAGTCAGATGACAAAGTAGTCCTTGGAGCGCGTTGGCTTGCCTTGAACTTTCCCGAAGACGCCGCTCTCTCTGATTATTGCCGCGGTATAGGAAGGCAGCTTCTTGTCCATCCTCTTTGCAAAAAGAAACTTCGAATACTCACTATTGCATTTCAGCCTGCCGCCGACCATCTTTACAAGGTACACCACATTTACCGTGTGGCGCTTCTGGCCGCTTTTCTTTGTGAATACAGTGGAATAAACGCCAACTCTCCTTATTATCTTGACATCAATGCCTGCTTCCTCCTTTGCCTTGCGCCTCACCGCCCCTTCAAGGCTTTCGCCATACATC
>DUIS01000043.1 GCA_013330215.1 Microcaldota archaeon
CGGCGGGTTCGTCATCCTCACTATGGTGTCCTGCGCGTTGTCTGCGTGGACGGTGCCGTATACGGAGTGTCCTGTGTGTATGGCCTCGAAGAGCGTCTCCGCGTCCTTCTCCGTCCTCACCTCTCCGATAAGCATTATGTCGGGACGCTGCCTGAGCGCGTTGACCATGAGCCTGTAGAGCGTTATCTCGCCCTTGCCCTCGGGGTTCGGGTCCCTTGATACCATAGGTATCCACTGCGCGAAGCCAGGAAGCTGAAGCTCCCTAGTCTCCTCTATAGAGATTATCCTCCTCGTTGCCGGGAAGAACATGCTGCATGCGTTGAGGAAGCTCGTCTTTCCGCTGGCGGTTCCTCCCGAGAAGAGCAGGCTTATCTCGTTCTGTATGCAGAGCCACACAAGTGATGCGAGCTCTATGGAGAGCGTGCCGTTCTTTATCATGGCAGTCATGGTCCACGGGTTCTTCGAGAATTTTCTTATAGTTATGGTGTTGCCGCCCTGCGATACAGGGTAGAGCGTGGCGTTTACCCTTGATCCGTCTGCGAGCTCCGCATCCATGAGAGGCGAGAGGTTGTTTATCTCCCTGCCTATCCTTCTCCCTATCGCGGATGCCTGGTCGTATATAGCGTTGTCGCTTGCGGGCTTCATGTTCGTCTTGCACCAGCCAAGCTCCTTGTGGAAGACCCATATGTAGTCCTTTGCGCCGTTTACCGCTATCTCCTCGAGGTTCTCGTCCGCGAGCAGCGCCTCGAGGTCGCCCAGCCCAAGCATCATGTTCACTATGTACGAGGTGAGCAGCTTCTTCGTTTCAGAGCTTGTCCCGGGCACGTACTTGTCTATGAGTATGTTCCCGGCGTCAAGATACTTTACGTTCAGCGCGGTGAGGTAGCGCTTGTCCTCGAGCCTTGCAGGGTCTATCGGCACCATGGCGGTGAGCTCGCTCCTCAGCGACATCACAAGGAGCTTGGTCGCGTCGCCTATGCCAGGGAATGTGACGTTGTATAGCGGCACGAAGTCACTGCTCTCGACTATCTGTATCATCACGGTTGTGCCGTGCGCGTCAAGATTGTATTCCGCCAGGATCTTCTGTGTGTATTCGGCCATTTTCACACCTTGTCCTCTGCACGCTGGTCGATCTCCTCAGCGGTCTGCTTTATCGTCTTCCTCACCTCGCCCACCCTCTCCTTTGTGCGGCTGTGGCTCTTCGAGATCTCCTCCACCGCCTTCGCCTTGCGCTCAACGCTGATGTTTTTGTTGGCGTCGAGCGTATTAAGCTGCGCCGTGAGCCTCGCTATCTCGGTCCTTGTCATAGCTACCTCCTTGGAGGCGTCGCCTATGTCTTTCTTCCATCTCTTGATGTCCTCGTCGAGCTTGGTCGCGTCGCCGAAGTTCCTCTTCATCGCGTCGACGTCCTCGAATATCTTCTTCGCCTTATCGTCCACGAACCTGGAGTCGCTCACGATGTCGTGGCTTATCCTGTCGTACCTGTCGTTGAGGTTCTTCTTCAGCATCTCAAGCACCTGCTTTGAGAGCTCAAACTCCTTCTTGAGGTTCACCATTTCCGAGACGAGCCGCTTGGCTGAGGCTTCTTGGTCCTTCAGCGACTTCACAAGATCGGAAAACTGCATGTTGTTCTCCCTCAGCTCCATCTCCACGCCTGACCTTGACTCGTTTATCTGCTTCCTGAGTGCCTTCACCTGCGAATCCACGTCCTTGTTCATGGTGTCGAAGAACTTGTTCTTGGTCCTGGTGGTGTCCTCCATCGCCTTCTGCGCCGAAGCTATGTTCTTCACTACCAGGTCCAGCCTTGAGAGCTTCGACGTTATGTCCGCCTCGGTCTGCAGCTGCGACTGCTGGTTAAGCTTTGCGTTCAGCGAGTCTATCCTCTTGTTTATCTCGTCGAGTTGCCTTGTCGAGTCTACCCTTATCTTCTCCATCTCCCTTCTCTTGGCTTCTATGGGGGCATAGGCGCGGTCTACGTCTGCGAGTATGCGCTGCACCTCTGGCATCTTCTGCTGGTAGAGCTTCTGGATGTTGTTTATTGTCATATTGAGGTCGTCTATGTTCTTCGAGAACTTCTCCAGTGATATGCGCTCCACCGCGAGGTCCTCTTCCAGTATGTATTTCGTGACGTCAGTCTTTGTCTTGACGTCGGCCTGCCTGTCCTGTGAGAGCGTTATCGGCTCAAGGTACATGCGCCCGACCTCGAAGGTTATCTTTATCAGGTTACCGTTCTCCAGCACCTTCGCCCACTTCTCGATTACCCTGGGATCCATGTTCAGCGCTACCGCTATGCTATTAAGCTCGGTCCTTCCCCTGCTTCTTAGCAGGTCAAGCAGCGTGTCTATGCTCGTTTTGGTGTCCTGCATTTCGGGGTTTCTCACGTTCTCGGGCGTGTTGCGGGGTTCCTCGGCCATACAAGCACGTTAGATACTTGCCAACAAACGTATTTAATACCTTAAGAACTCGCTCTGACGGCTGTTTGCCGATTGCGGCCGTGCAATTTCAGAAGATGCGCCTTGATACAAGTGATATCACGAGCGCTATCACGATCAGTAGCAGTATGTCCCATATCCCTATGCCCGTATATTTCAGCATCAGCAGGAGTATTACACCCATTGTGGCCGCATAGACCGGCTTGCTCCATGTGAGGACCTTGCTGCCATCAAGCGGGAATATGGGCAGCATGTTGAAGAATGCTAGGAGCACGCTTATCTCTATCACGAATGAGAGCGCGGAGGAGAGGAATGAGCTTGTTGGTGGGTGCGTCAGAAGCGCGAAGGCAAGGAATGCACCGAATACCGCAAGGTTTGTGAGCGGCCCAACAATGGAGACTATGCCGTTCTGCTTCTTCGTGAATCCCTGCGTGTATATCATGGTGGCCCCAGGCATGCCGATGAGGAACCCGAAAAGGCTCGTGAATATTGTTATTATCAGCCCGGTGTAGAACATCCTGAACTCGGCGATGGCGCCGTACCGCTGCGCGAAGAACTTGTGCATAAGCTCGTGGAACACGAAATTGACCGTGACCGCGAGAGCGGCGATCGGGAGCAGCTGCTCGAATTGGGCTATCGCCTTGGCGGAGTTCCCCTGAAATGCGCTTACCCCACCGACCAGCGCGAGTGAAAAGGCAAGCGTTAGCACTATGTCGGATATCAGTATGTCCCTTATCTCGGTCGGGGATGTGATGGGATGCCCTGTTTCCATTACTTGTTATTTTTAACAACAATATATAAAATCCACGGACAATAATATACTGTATTTAGCTCCATCGTCTAGTGGTCATTGCACCGCTACGCGTTGCAACCATAAAAGGACGGCGGCCTCTGGAGCCGTAAACGCCAGTTCGAATCTGGCTGGAGCTACTGACCAAATTTTCTAGACGTGTCACTTCGAAGCGCGAGTTCGAATCTGGCTGGGAATATTATGTTGCAGGGATAGTGCTAACGTTCAAAAACCGCACTCTTTTATTTCATATAAATGAAGCTATTTTAATGTGCTTTAGATTTTGTTTTGCTATCCGCTTTTACCCTTAGTAATCTAGTTAGATCTGATTCAGGATTTTTTATAAACTCTTTATCATTTTGACCGACCTTTTCAAGAAGTTTATAAACTTTCCTTTCTAACATAGGAATATTGTCAGTGTTGTTATCTAGGATATGATCGAGCATTCTAAAATAAATATAACCAAGACCGTGAGCATAATCT
>DUIS01000080.1 GCA_013330215.1 Microcaldota archaeon
TCGAGCCTCCTTTTGAGCAGCAGCGCAAGATCCATGTTGTGCTGCCCGTTCTTCGTGCTCACAATGATGCCGAAGCTTCTCGCGCCGAGCGATGCAAGCACCTTGCCCCTGCTCCTCTTCAGGTAAGTTCCCCTTAGCGCGTCTATGAATTCCACCTTGTTGGCAAATGGCTCTATCGCAAGGAAGGGCTTTGTGGTGGCGAGCAGCGCGCCGAGCGGATGGAAGATTCCGCCGCCGAAATACACATGCGCCTCAACCTTCCTGTCTATGGTTGCGGCGCTACCGACATCGCAGCCCAGTATCTGCCCTGGCTTTTTGGCGAACCCGTACGGTTTTCCAATCACGACGCTCTTGCCGTTCCTCTCGTAGAATGAGCGTATACCATCAAGCTGGTGCACGTGCTGTATTGTGGTGACCAGTCCGATCACCTTGAACCCCTTCAGGTGCGCGAGCGAACCTTCAAGCAGCGAGAGCGGCGCATCAGCTTGGTACTCCACGTACTCTACATTGAAGTCTACCTTGTTGAATTCCGCGTGCCCGAAGTGGACCAGCTTGTCCGCGCCTATGCTCCTCGCCTCGTCAAGCGCAAGGTCGCATGCGCCATATGTCGGCGATGAGGATATGAACACCTCGTTGCCCTCGCTCTCGAGGGACTTTGCATGCTCCAGCGCCTTCTGCTTGAGCCCTTCCGGGAATTGTAGAAGTATGCGCATATGCATTACCTTAAGCTAAAAGAAGAATTATGCCGCCCTTACCTTATAGGTGCCGGAGAGCTTTGTCATAGCCCTCCTTAATGCCTCCTGGACGACCTTCTTGTTGCCATTCATGGTCCTTATCTTGAATATCGACTGGCCCTTCCTTACCCTCGCCGCTATAGATGTCGGGCGCCCGAATGCCTGGCTCATACCCCTTGATATTCTGTCTGCTCCTGCGCCTGTAGCCATCTTGTGCTCCCTTATCACGTTATGCGGATAGACCAGCACCTTGAACGAATAGTTTTGCGGTATCTCCGTCTCGAGGTACTTGTTCACCGCCTGCCTTGCGGACTCTATGGAATTGGAGCGTATCTGGATCTGCTGCTCGGTATCGAGCGTAAGCTCCAGGTCGTAGTCCTCCTTCTCGACCCCCATGTTGAAGACGAGAAGGCTGGTGTGCGGAAGCGCCCTCACGTAGTTCTTCCTGGGCTTCTTCAGCGAATACCTTGCCCATGACTGCGAATGGAGATGACTCATAGTCCTTGCCGGTCTTATTCTTGCCACATTAATCACTGGATTGTAATACCTTAGGATAAGGCAGTATAGATTAGGTGGGCAAGGTATAAATAAGTTGTTGAGGGGAGTCGGCCAACCTATAAATATTAGGGAAACCATAATTAAAGGAGTGATAATCGATGGAAGTAGGCAAGGATGCACCCTCAGCAGAGCAGATGTCAGACATGGCAAAGCTTCTCCTCCGGAGAGTAAGATCAGTGGATGTCCACATTGGCCACACCCCCGAAATTGACAGGACGCTTGAGAGCAAGATCAGGTTTGAGCTGCTCAAGCCGATCAGAAGCGATGACCATGCCAGGCTAGCAGATAATTACAGGAAATTGGCATGCAGTATATCAAAGGCAATCTCAGAAAATTATCTAAGCCTGACTCTGGGCATCAGGACAGGAAATATGCCAGTACTCCTCGCCTCCCTTTCAGAGCATATAATGGCCGAATTGAAACTTGCATTAGAACTAAAATTTCCACGGCCAGCCTATAACCTGCGCAGGAACAGCGTATCCGAAATACAGGCAGTTATTGACAACCTGTCAAAGAACAGCGACCCGCGGGTGCGTACCAATGCCCGTGCCATAGTCATTGCCGCGCTCAACAGGATAAACCTCGTATATGTGCAGGAAATCCTGAGAACCGATTACGGCCAATAATTGTTGCACTCGAGATAACCTTTTATAACTTGTTTGAGCTATATGGTTAGGTGAGACCATGAGCTTGTTGGAAAGTGCACTTAGCCAGAATTCAGAGGATGACGGCCTGTTCAAGGCAAAGATATCCGTTTGCGGCGTTGGCGGTGGCGGTTCTAATACTATACAGAGAATGAGCAAGATGGGGATAGTCGGCGCTAATCTTATAGCGGCCAACACTGATGGGAAGCACCTCAACACACTCGATCCAACAATAAAGCGCGTGCTCATAGGCGGTCCGCTCACAAGGGGTCTCGGCGCAGGCGGCTTCCCGGAAATGGGGGCTAAGGCGGCTGAGTTCTCCAAGGCGGAGCTGGAAAGGGCAATGGAGGGGAGCAATCTTCTCTTCGTCACTGCGGGAATGGGCGGCGGCACAGGAACCGGCGCTGCACCGGTAATAGCGCAGCTTGCAAAGAACAGCGGCTCGCTCGTTGTCGGCATAGTCACCTACCCGTTCAGGCTGGAAAGGGTAAGGCTTCAGGTTGCGAACAGGGGCATAGAGGAATTGAGGAAGAACGTTGACACTGTCATAGTGATAGACAACCAGAGGCTTGTGGAAGTTTACAAGAACCTCCAGATAGACCAGGCATTCAAGGTTGCCGACGAGATAGCATCAAGGGCGGTGAAGGGAATAACAGAGACGATAAACAGGCCCGGCCTGATAAACGTCGACTTCGCTGACATAAGGAGCATAATGACCAACGGAGGCATAGCCATGATAAGCATAGGCGAGGGGCACGGCTCATCCAAGGTCGACGACGTGGTGCGGAACACCCTCCAGAACAAGCTCCTGGATGTGGACTACGAGGGCACGACAGGCATAATGATATACATCGTGGGCGGCGACGACCTCACGCTCGGGGACTCGAACGAGATAGCAAGGAAGCTCACAGAGCGGGCCGCGCCGAACGCAAACGTGATCTGGGGCGCAAGGATAGAGCCAGAATACAACGGAAGGGTAGAGGTAATAGCTATATTCACAGGCGTGAAGAGCCCGCAGATGACTGCCGGAGCATCAGGCAAGGAGCCCCAGGAAGACTACGGCCTGGGCTGGGCATAAAAAAACAAAAAAAAAGAGAAAAAGAAGAAAAAAGATTAGTTGCCCTGAAGCTTAACTATCCTGGATACGAGCACATTGTACACTAGCACAAAGATGAGCCCACCTATAAATCCGCCTACCAGCCCGACCACTATTGCGAGCACCGCTCCTACCACTCCTACTCCAGCACCAAGCATAGAGCTTGCCATGCTGCCCGCCGCCAGTACGATTATCGCCTCTATCACTCCGCCTATAAGGCCGAATATCGCGAACACCTTGCCGGCTGCGATATAATCCAACTTGTTTATTACTCCCATTCCATTACCTTGAATAGACTTCTTTGGATAGGCTTAAAAATATTCCCACAGGCTTAGGATTCGGCAACCGATGTGTATTCGTTCCTGTCCTTGTCCCTTTCGAGCTGGTAGACGCGCGCCGAGCTTATGTTCTTGAGCGCGCTGTCGTGCGTTATTATGAATATCTGCTCTACAAGCTCAGGCAGCCTGCCGCCGAGCACGCCTATGAAGCGATTTATCCCGTTCTCATCTATGTTGTGGGTTGGCTCGTCGAGTATCAGCCACCTCAGGTTCGGCACTATCACCATTGCTAAAGCAATGCGCATGGTGAGGCAGGCAATGCTCCTCTCGCCGCCGCTGGCCACCCCGTCCATCTCTATCCACTCCCTGCTCTCCTCCGCTCCTGTGCTCGCCTCAAGAGCGTAGTCGTCCCGTTTCGCATTGAGCCTTATCGCCGCATAGTCTGCATAGGGGTACATCTCCACCCATATGCTCTGCATCAGGGTGTTTATCGACCTTATCAGGCTGTCCCTCAGCCTTACCTCCGTGTCAACAAGTGCGCTCCTGAACTTGTTCATGCTGCCCATTTGCCCTCTTCTCGTCTCTATCCTCGTGGCTATCTCGTTCATGCCCGCAAGGCTCTTTGCGCGCTCCTCGATCTGCGATTCGACGCTCTTCATGTAGCGCTCGTTGCCGGAGATTTTCTCGTCTGTTGCCTTGAGGAGCGAGCTCTCCCTTGTGATGCGCTCCTGGAGCGCATAGAGCGCCTTCTCATCGAAATTTATCCCCCTGAGCTCTGCGTTTGCGCTCTCGAGCGTTTTCGAGAGCTCGGCTATCTCGCGCTCATGCTTCTCCTTCCTTCTCAGCGCATCCAGCTTTATCGAGAGTGAATTCAGCTCCTTGGTTAGGCGCTGCACCTCCCTGTCATGCTCCTCCACAGACTTTGAAAGCCTTTCATGTTCCCCCTTGTGTGCCTTCGCAAGCTGTAGCGACTTAGCGAGAATCTCCTCAACTCCTTTATAATCCTCAAGCTTGCTTGAGGCTAGCCTGACCGCATCGAGCTCCTTTGCGGAATCCGCAAGCTCCCTCTCAAGCCTTTTTATCTGCTTCTGGGTCTCGTCCATCGATGCGGTTGCCTCCGATATCGCCGCCTCCTTGCGTGAAAGCAGCGTCTTCCTTGTGCCCTCGTCCATCTCGCGCTCGCACACCGGGCACTTGCTTATGTGCTCGGAGAGCTCTGCAGCCTGCTTCCTAAGCTCCTCCACCCTGCCGCGATGCGAGGAGAGCGTCTTGACAATACCCTGCAGAGTATCATTCATGGCGTTGTGCTCCTTCATCATGCTATCAAGAACCCGCCCCTTAACGGCCTCGCTTAGTTTGTCCCTCTCATCGGACCTTTTCTGGTTTAGCTTTACTGCTGCTTCCGCATCAGCAAGCCCCTTCTGCTCTAGCGATTCCCTCTTCCTTAGCGACTTGAGCTCCGCATCGCATTCGTTGAGCCTCTTTGTTCCAGCATCATGGTCGCTCTCGGCCTTCTTCCCATCGATTCCCTGTGCCTCAATGCTAAGCAGTTCCTTTTTCAGCGCATCGATCCTTCCAGATGTGCTTGCAATGCCGTTCGACAGCGCCTTGCTCCTCTCGTACCTTGACTTGAGCGCTGCGAGCTCGCTTTCAAGTTTTTTTATTGTGGCAGCACTCTCATTCGACTTGGCGGAAAGCGAGAGCTGCTCTTTTTCAAGCGCATCCTTCTCCGCAGCCAGCTTGTCTATCTGGGATTTCAGCTCCTCCCTGTCCATCTTGACAAGCATCTGCTCCTCGTCCCCTATGAGCCCCTTTATCTGGTTTATCAGCGAGGTGGCGTTCTCCTCCGCCTTCGCAAAGCTGTCAAGACCTAGCATCTCGTCCATCTGCCTCTTCCTGTCGCCCTTCGTGAGCTCAAGGAAATAGTCGAGTCCGTTCTGCTCAGCGTATATCGCGCGAGAGAATGTGTCATAGTTAACCTTTATGAGCGATTCTATCTCCTCGTTTACGCGAGCTGTCTGCGTCTGCAGGTAGCTTCCGTTCTTCTCAAGCCTTGAGGATGTACTCTCCTTCCTGTTGAGCTTCCTTGTGACGGTGTACTCGTCGCTGCCAATCGTGAATGTGACCCGCACTTCCGCATCATCCTTTACGGAAGGTCTGTTAGAGATGAGCTCCTCCACGGTTGTCCTCTTGTGGTTGAGCTTTGGGAATGTGCCGAACAGCCCAAACGATATGCCATCTATCACAGAGCTCTTACCAGCACCCATCACGCCCACAAGGACGTTGACACCCTTCTGGAAATTCATCACCGTGTGCTTGTGCGTCTTCCAGTTTATGAGCTCAATGGATTTTATCATTTGATCACAAGAGGGTTTGCAGAAAGCCCCGTATTGCGACACCCACGCAAATAACTAGTATAATATTGTATGAATAGGTATAAAATCCTCATGAATTACTGGTACTGCTTGTAATAAGGATGCGAGACAACCACCACCTTCCTGCGAAATTCAGACATAAGGATGGTGTTTGCGGTGTACGGATTCATCTGGATCGATGCGCGATGCGCGGAGGGGCCACGGCCACCTATCGAATAATCGGCCCATTCCATCATAAATTGCTGTGGCAGTTGAAGCAGCACAATCCTGTCAATCGCCTCTCTTCCGGTTGGTGCATAAACGAACGGCGTGCATGTGCCGTGCTCCATCTCTTTCGGCAGCTTGTCGCTTTTTTTAATTCCATCGAGCCCGGTAATCTCCGTAAGCATCTGCTCCGGAAAGAGCACATCCTCCAAGCGCGGTCCGACAAGCACGATGTAACCTTTCGGCCCGTCAAAATAATGCGCGGAAACGATATTGTCCAAGGTCCATCTTCTTCCCCCATTTATATTGCTCTCTATAGAATTCAGCAGGTCGCGTTTTTCAGTGCATGTTGTGGATGGCTGGCAGAAATGGACAAGTTGGGCATTCCCACCCCGCAGATACGGTCCTAGATACCACTGATCAGGGTGTAGTTCAAAGTGCCTGTATGCAGAGGCCATGCCCGTTTCTTTCGGATCCTTAACCGTTCGCGGCCTGAAGGGGAGTATGCGCCGCTCACGCTCTATGGGATTCTCTACAAAATGCCTGCCATTATCCCCAAATGCTGTGCCTCTAAGTTCGACGCGCTGGATTCGGTCTAGAAATGCCGCAGGCAGATCAGCAGGCAGCGCAAACTGGTATTCCTGTCTTCCCTTCCTCTTCACCTGCTGCACAATGTACTTGAAGTCCTGTAGTATATCGTCACCGCCGCTCCGAAGCAGTTGTTCTACAACCGTCTGGCGGAAAAGAGTTACATGCTCTGAAAGTTCTGTCCCCTGCTCTATGCAGGAATAATAGAGGACCTGATTAGGCCTAATGGTCCTGACAATCCGGCCCTTGCCGTTCGCGCTGTTTTGGTCAGAAACCTGATAAACATTATGTACTGCCTCTATCATCAGATTGCTTGTCTCGTGCTGGCGTATCAGGCGTTCCAGCTCCAGCTGTGGCTCATTTTCCTGTTCCCCAAGCCTGACCATGTACAATGTGCATTGTGTACCGTGCATGTCAGTGCTCATGCGCGGGCTGAGCCTAAGGCGTGCCCACTCGGGGATCTTTCTGCCGCTATCCTCGTAACTGACCGCATACATGTTCTGCCCGGTGATGGGCTTCCCGAAAAGAGGTGCAGGAACAAGATTCGGATATACGAGTATCTGCGCGAATCCCTCCCGTTGCTTGTCCTTTGAAATTTGCATGCTTATACCCGCTATATCTGGGGAATGCCTAATCTATTTATCACTTAAGTCCGTAACAACTTCTGCCGCTTATAACTAAGCTTCTTTTGCTGTTTTTTGGGCTTGGTCTGCCGTTCTTTCAAAGCTCTTCGTATAGGTTTCCACCAGCGTTGCCTTCACCTCAGGAAGCACCTCGTCAAGTCTCTGGTTGCCGTTGCCACTCCCACTTAACTTTCCAAACATCTCTTTGACCAGATCAGCCTGAAATTTATCATCGTCTTCTTTCCTGAGCTTATCAACTATGGCGTTTATGCCATCCCTAGAATTTCCCCTTCTGATATACTCTGCTATGTGCACATGTGTGGCATCTTTTCTGCCCATTTCATAGACCTCTCCCAGTGCTTCCTTTATCGTATCCTCTAAAGACCACAGGGTTAAGGCCGGGGTATGCGCCTTCTCTAACATTCCCCGCAAAAGAGAGTCCACCTTCTTTCCGATTCTCCATTCTCTTGTTTTCTCCATATTATCACTCCGACCGTTTAGTATTGCTATACCAGCCCTTCCTCCTCTACCTCAAGCTCGCCGACCCCCTCTACCTTCCTGAGCGCATCCTCTATCTTTGAGGAGCTTGTCTTGTCGTCGTCGAACTTGAAGAGCACCTTTATCACGGTTATGCCGAAGCCTATGTCGTCTGTCTGCATTCCGGTCGGCGCTGGGTCCATCTTCTTTATGTTCGCTACCGCCTTGTCGAGCATGTTCTCCTTGGGGTACACCTTGAAAAGCACCGCTACGCTCGGCATCTCAAGGACCCTCGAACCCGCATTCCTCGCACCTGTAGGTATTGGATATCTCCCTGCAGTGCCTGTCCCTGATTATCTGCCCCTTTCCGCATGAAGGGCACTTGAATTCCGTATACTCGTGGGTAAGATGCCCGCATGAGCTGCATTTCTTACCGGGCAATATTGACATTTATATCACTCTTATTTTCTCCGTCGCCTTCTTAACCTTTTCCTCTTGCTGCCCAGCTTTGTCAGTATGAGCGCCAGCAGCGCCATGATGGCCAGAAGCAGTGCTATTATCAGCGCAAGCAAGCCTATTATGATGCCCTGCATGTATTCCGCTTCGTACACCGATTCCGTGCCAGTGCCCTGCCCGCCCTGATGTGCCGGCGCGGCTACAAAATTGTCGTGTATTAGCCTTGTGTCGTTGCTCAGCTGGTTTGCAAGCAGCGCGGCAGAGTATGCCGATTCTGCATATGTTTTCGCAAGCGAGGAATTGCTCGCAAGTGCCGACTGGACTGCATAGAACTGTGCCTCATCCGCAAACTCAGTGGCCCACACGCCATAGGTTGAGTTGTGCGCAATACTTGATGAAAGGTTGTCAAGCTGCTGCACCGATAATATGTTGAACTGGGAGCTGGCATTTGAAAGTGCGAACGCATAGTCGGCATCCAGGATTGCGGCGGCGTAGTTGCTCTGGTTGTACGCCTGCAATGCGGTTTCGTAGTACATCGAGTAGCCGTACTTCTTCGCCCTTGCAAGCCTCTGTGCCGCGGTAGCGTTGAGCGATGGTGACACAGTGACGTACTGGCCCCTCTGCGAAGACGCGTTGTATACTAGGTTTGCTGCGGTGCACCAGCCGTTTGCCTCTGCGCCAAGGTAGAGCTCGTCCAGTATCTGGTCGGAGTCTATCTGCGAGGAGTTGTAGCTGCTCACATCGCTGTTTATCGTGTAGTTGCCCCATAGCTGCCTCAACTCCGCGCTTATGACATAATCGTAGTTTGAAGTGGTGAGCTGCGGCGGATTCAGCGAGTTGCAGAAGCTCTGCACATTGTCCAGGC
>DUIS01000057.1 GCA_013330215.1 Microcaldota archaeon
AACAAGATGATTGGAGTCGCTGAGCAGTTCCAGTTCATATTGAGGGACGAGTCTGTGCACCTTGCGTTTGGAACCGATCTCATAAACGCGATAATAGCGGAAAATCCTGACATATGGACGGATGAGTTCAAGAAGGCGACAATAGACAAGATAACAAAGGCTGTGGAGCTGGAGTGCGCTTATGCGGACGACTGCCTCCCAAGAGGGGTCATGGGCCTGAACGCGGAGACAATAAAGCAGTACATGCACTACATAGCTGACAGGAGGCTAGAGCGTCTTGGGCTTCCGCAAACGTACAATGCTACAAACCCCTTCCCCTGGCTTAGCGAGATAACCGACCTGAGGAAGGAAAAGAACTTCTTCGAGACAAGGGTCACGGAATACAAGACGGGTGGGCAACTCGAATGGGATTAGCAAACAGGTAGATGCAAGAGTTGTTTTGGGGTCACTAAATATATAAGCGCCGCATCCCAAGTAGAACTTATGAGAGTCCATGCGGCCAGGTCGCAAAGCGCGATGGAGTACCTGATGACCTATGGGTGGGCGGTCCTTATCATCGGAGTCGTGCTTGCCGCGTTGGTCTCCCTGGGCGCCTTCAACAGCGCATTGTGGGGCCCTAGGGCATCGGCAGGCTCATGCAAAACTTTCAGGAGCGCCGTGGTAACCACATTAGAAGGCGTGTGCAATAACGTGATTCCGCGTTCCGTCGCGCAGTTTAGCGGGACGAGCAGTTACGTAACCACACCTCCAGAGAATACGGGGGCTTCCAGTTTTTCCGTTTCTTTCTACTTCTATGCTACCCCGGTACTTGCTGCTGGCCATTATGAAACGGTGATCAGCAACCAGTATCCGGATTATAATAATAACTTGCCCAAGTGGACGGTCTATCTGGATGCGAGGTCCTATCCCACGCTTGGACCACTTGAGCTAAGATTAAACGACGGTTCCCAGCTAAATGACATTACCCCCGAATCTTCCGTGTCATGTGAACCAGACCTTTCTACAGTAAATACATGGCACTTTGTGGCGATTACCGTCAATTCGGCAAGCAAAACATATAATTTTTATGCTGACGGCAATGCCTGCGGCTCTGGTACTTATACTTTTACAGGCACATTCGTTAGCTCAAACGGTGTTATAATCAGTGATGCCTCATCCCCTTCGTTTTCTGGTGACCTGGCTGACGTCCAGATTTACAACACCTCACTCGACGCAAATCAGGTGCAGGCATTATACGTAGAGGGGATAGGCGGAGTGCCGGTGAATCTTCAGCATATTGTAGGGTGGTGGCCGCTGAACGGCGACTTCAACGACTACAGCGGCGGTGGCAACACAGGCACCCCGACCAACGTCGTATTCACAAGTTCCTGGACAAGCGGTTACACGACGCCATGACCATTATCTCAGCGTTGCGCGATGCTTATGCCGTCGCATTCCTCGTTGAATAGCGCCTTGAGCCTGCCCCACGCGTTTTTGTAATCGCCCCTTTCCCCATTATGCTCGTTCGCTGAGAGCCATGTATAAAAGATGCCGTCTTTTACGTTCATCTTCGATACGTCCTGGATGTGCTGCGGAAGCACGCGCTTCCATCTCTCGTTCTTCGCAAGCTGGTACTCGTTCTTTATTTCCGGACAGCTAAGGAGAAGGTTGGGATTCCCGTCGGTTATCACCTTGGACGTCTGCCATGAATGCGCCGATGAGAATGAGGTGATTATAACTGCCATTGCCATTAAGGTTTTCTCCTCTCTGGTGAATGTCGTACATTTCTTCTGCGAAAGTTCGTGAATCTGTTCTGCTAGCTTATCATATTTGGTTAGGTTGTACTTGATCGGCATGCAAAGTCCTACAAAATCCCATTGTGGACATCTAATTACTATACAATGAGAAAGTATATAAATGCTTCAAGCAGAAAAGATACTTGTATGGTGATAGTTTGGGACTTTTGAACATATTTGGAAAGAAGGACGCCGCGAATGAGATATCCAAAGGACCGCCGTTCACCGTCTCTACAGAGTTTTTCCCCTACAAGCTTCAGGCAAAGAGGAGCAATTCAGCGATGATGACCGTAAAGGTGATGAACATCACCAAGGAGGTGCTGCTCACCTCTGTTGTCGCAGAGGTGCCGGGGCAGCTTGGCTTTGACGAGATGAACCTTTCAAAGCAAAGAGAGGTAAGGTTGGGGGAGCTGCAGCCGAATGAGCTCAAGGAGGTGAGGATTCCGGTTTACAGCAGCATGAAGTCAGACGCGGGAGAGTACACGCTCACGCTTACGGCGATAGCACACTACAGGGACTACGGCCATGTGCTTAACATGGTGAAGAAAAGGGTAGCAGTTGAGATCGTCTAGCTGGTGCTTAGCCCGAAAAGCGCGTTCCTGAATCTCTTTTTAAGGGCTTTGCTCTTGCTTGCTTCCGTTATGTAGCCTCCGATGTACCTGCTGAACTTCTTTGACCTCGTTGAGAGCGAAATCATATCATCGAAGCCTATCTTGAAGGTTTTTATTATCTCGCCGTCCTCAAGCTGCGGGTCTCTTATCTTCCTGCAATTTGCTGCCGCGAAGAAATGGTTCTTCTGCTCCATTGTCAGGCTGGAGTGGTCCCATACGTCGAGAGGCCTCCAATTGTTTGAAACATAACCAGATTCCTCAAGCAGTTCCCGTTTTGCGGCGTGTAATGGCTTTTCGCCTCTTTCGACCATGCCCCCGAGCGCGCCTATTTCTACTGGCACCCCGACCCGCTTTTCCTCCGCCAGAAGCACCTTGTCCCCGACCGATGCAAATACCACCACAGTGTCAAGCTTCTTTACGGCCTCGAATGTCTTGTAGCTGTTTCCCGGAAGGCGCTGCTTCCAGTGGTAGACATCATAGAGTATTCCGGTGAATACCCTCTTTGCGTTTGCTGGTATCTTTCGCTTCATTGATACACCGGTCTATGGTTCCCTTTGCGCTTAGCTTGGGTTATCTTATCTATTGTCCTATCCATTATATGAACTTTACTTCGGCTGTTCCGGCTGCTTCTGCTGCTCCGGCGTGATTATCGTGTTTATGTTTATGACCATGTCAGCAAGTCGGAGGCCCTTCTCTGTGAGCTTTATCAGCTTGAGCTTGCCGTGCTTTTCGCTTGAGGTTATGCCGAGCCTTTCGCATACGGCTAGGAAGTTGCACGTGTGCACATAGGTGGTGTTCGTCGCCTTTGCAAGCGATGATATGTACCAGCTCTGGCTTGTGTCCCTGAGCGCGAGCAGTATCCCGACCTGCTTCTGCTTCAGGATTATGTTTTCCATAGGCTCATACCAGTATATGAAAAAGAAGCATATAAAGCCTTATAGAAGAGATTTATATAAATCGGATGCTGTCGGTGGGGCTGTACGCTAACCTGGTAGACTGCCAGCTTCGGGTGCTGGTTGTCCGAGTTCAAATCTCGGCAGCCCCATTTTTCCCTTCATCTGCGCCGGAAGAGCGCGGCGGATTCCTGAAGGCTTATCCCCATCTCCTGAAAGAGCTTTTCGTACTGTCTTGTTGCCTTGCGCAGCATTGCTTTTGCTTCCAGCCCTGCGATTTCGCCGTAGGCATACTGCCTTGCGACTTCTGAAACAAATTCTGGAAGAAGTTTTGAATGGTTTGGTCCTTCAAAATATACCTTTTTAACAAATGAAGGGTTTTCCAATCGCTCTTCCAAAACCCTGATAGTATGCATTATCAATTGTGCCGCTCTGTTCTCTTCGGCTGGCGACTCTGCTCTTCCGAATTGCCGTATTATTCCACTTATATCTGCCTTTGCCGTTTCTTTTGAAATTCTGGGTCTCGTATTTCCCTGCATATTTACCACAATGTTTTACTAGTATTCAAATATAATAAACCTGCGAAGCAGACAATTTACTTGTTCCTTATCAAAGAATGAATCAGGTAGGATACGGCTGCCGCGGATATTCCGAATCCGGTTACCATGTAGCCGTTAAAATTGTTCGTGTGGCCATATTCAAATAGCTCTTTTGCTGCAATTGCGCACCCGATGCCGGTACATAGGGTTATGTACGTCTCCGGGAATTCTCTAATGTCCCTCCTGAGCAGTGTATAGACTCTTTTTGTCTTGTAGTTCAGTTTACTGGACATCTGATCAGCTGTTTGTCGGTCGGTTTTATGGTTTCCCTTGACCTCTTTGCGCGCCTCTGTTCCTAATGGCCGTGAATACTGTGCGGAGCAGTTCACCCAGCTGCCTTGTCTTTAGTTCTGTCGTTCTGTAGTTCCCATTTAGCGGCGTCCGCAGCATTATAACCATGCCTGCTATCCTGCTCTCTTCCGCTGCTTTTGGCTTGTTCACCTTTACCACGTTAATATTAGGTATTTCTAGATATTTATATCTGCCTTTTCGGGCTTATTCTGCCTGGGGGAATGCCTTTTTATTCCTTTACTACCTAATAATACTACTATTTGTGTGATGCTATGTTCGAGATAAAGATAGATGATGCAAGATATTGGAAGAATTGCGTTGATTCAATAGTAAGCCTTATCGATGAGGGCTCGTTCAATATAGCAAAGGAGGGGATATCGTTAAGAGCAATGGACCCTTCCGGAATAAGCATGATATCGTTCTTTATGCCTAACAAGGCTTTTGCGAAATACGAAGTTGATAAACCCGCGGTGATAGGGCTAAACCTTGAGAACTTCGGAAAGATACTTTCCAGCTCCAGGGCTGAGGAGCAGCTCATAATGAAGGAAGCGGGCAACAAGTTCGTGGTAGAGTTTGTGGGCAAGAACAGCAGAAGGCGTTACAGGCTGCCGATGATAGACGTAAAGAAGGATGCAGACAAGGAACCGAAGGTCGAATTTGACTCGGTTGTTGAGGTAAAATCTGATTCGTTGAAGGATATATTGAAGGATGCAAACCTGCTCTCGACCCACGTGGGATTCAAGGCTGAGAAGGATTCATTTGTGGTGCTTGCAAAGGGGGATGCTGGCGAACTCGAAGAGGAGCATATGAACAATGCTGAGGTCATCAAGAAGATAAGCGCCTCAAAGAGCGCGTTCGCAACTTTCAACCTCGACTATCTGGAGAGGATGATAAGCGCGTGCCCATCCAATTCTACAATGACGCTTTCGATAAAGACGGAAGAGCCGATAAGAATAGATTATAAGATAGGGGACGCCAACGTCTCTTACTTTTTGGCACCGTATATGGAAAACTGAGTGATTATGGATGAGGTTTCTCATTTTCATACCGCCGAAAGATTTCAGGGACGAATCGCTTTCCATGGTAAAGCTCTTTTTTGACAAATGGGGCATACGCTACATGGTGACAAGCTATACCTCTTCCGACTGCATGGGTTTACACGGCGCGGTCGTTAGGCCTGATATCAACACTTCTAAGGTAAATTACGAGGAATACGATGGGATTGTGCTGGTGGACGGCAGCGGATCCGATGAGTATAAGCTGCAGGATTACAGGCCGTTGCTGGACCTCATGTTGCTGTTCGACCAGAAAAAGAGGTATATAATAAGCATAAACAACACGGCAAAGATACCTGCAAGGGCAAACATCGTAAACAACGCCAAGATCGCGACAGATGACGAGGAGTCGATAAGGCTTGTGCGGCTATTCCATGGCGTGCCTTCAGAAAAGCCATTCGAGATGAATGGCAACCTCATAACGATAAGGAACTCCAAAGATGTAGAGGAGGCGATGCAGGTAATACTTGAGCGAATAGGGAAATAGGCGCATGAAGGCAAGCAAGAGCGGTGTGGTAAGAGAGATTGCAGAGGAGCGCATACGGATACTCTACGACCTTGCGAAAAAGGCATATCCTGACGACCCTGAGCTTTCAAAGAGTTACACCAGGATAATAAAGCAGATATCCAGGCATTACAAGATAACGCTTTCAAAGGAGATAAAAACCGGTATTTGCAAGAATTGCGGTTCTGTACTCATTCCGGGGATCTCCGCTTCTGTCAGGCTTGTGAGCAGCAAGAAGTACGCTTCCTATAAGTGCCTTGTATGCGGCGCTGAAAGGCACATTCCCTATTGATATGATTAAAGTGACGTTATGGCAGCTGACCTCGGTACAAATCAGGCACGGTTTATCGATTTGATTAAAACGCTAGAACCTGTTTTCATTAAGGCGGGTAAAAGAGCCTCGCTATTGCAAAATACCGCATTGGTAAATAAAAAATTGGATACGGGAACCTATGAGATTGATGTGGTAACAAATGCAGATATAGAAGTCCAGGAGATGGTTTTGTCAGAGTTATGCAGAACCGAATTGAGAGAGTGCAGACTTGTTGCTGAAGAAAAAACAGACTTTGCGGACAAATTCAATCCAGACGGAGAACTGTTGCTCGCAATAGACCCGATTGATGGTACTTATCGTTACGCTGCTGGCAAACCGATTTATAGTTTAATTGTTAGTCTGCAGGCACCTTGCCTGCCCTTGTATACTTTTGCGTATTATCCGGCGATAGACTGGGCGCATAGGTTTGTCAATAATACACACGAGGAAATAGGAAAAAGGCCCGCGTTGCAACTTTTCGCTGACCGGAGAAAAGCGATTGCATATTCTTATGGCGATCCGAATAAGGCGCTGCCTGAGTCTATGAAAGAGGAGGCTAAGAAAAACGGGTATGTGTTTATCGACAAAAAGGAATTGACCCTTGATTGCGGAGCCGGAACCATGCTTCTTGCAGGTGTCGTTAATGGTTATTATTGCGAGAACCCTCCCGCTGTTGACGGGCTGGTCGGTATGCACTATGCCCTGGCGCACAATTATAAGATTTACAG
>DUIS01000056.1 GCA_013330215.1 Microcaldota archaeon
CCTTCTTCCTTACCTCTTCCTCGTTGTCGTCAAGGTAGATTGTGTTCAGCTTCTCGCTCGCGGACATCTTTGCCTCTCCAGTAAGCGATGGGAGGAACATGTTGTGCATCACCGCCGGCTTGTAGTAGCCAAGCTTGCCGATGACGTCCCTTGCTATCCTGAAATGGACGTCCTGGTCTACGCCAAGAGGTATCAGGCATGGGACATTGTGGCCTTCCTCTACGGATTTCAGGAATGCGGGCACAGCCTGCATGCTAGTGTAGAATATCCAGCCTATGTTGGTGTCGTTGCCCATGCCGAAGGCATCCTTCACAGTTGAGAACGTTATGTGCCCCGCTACCTTCACCGCATGCTTGTACAGCGTCTTCGCGTAATCCGTATTCAGAAATATCCTTGTCTTCTTTGGCTTGAATCCCAGAGCCGCGATGTTCAGCGCGGCGTCCTCGGCGAGCTTGTGGTATTCCTCCAGGCTCATACCGAGGTTCTGCCTTGCCCAGTATTTCTCCTCGTCAGGTATCTGTATGAGCACATCTACGTCGAACCTCTCCTGCAGCCACTGCATGAATATGAATGGGAGCAGGTGGCCCAGGTGCATCTGCCCTGATGGCGCGATCCCGTTGTAGAGGTAGAAGCTGTTGCCCTTCTCGTATTCGTCAAGCAGCCAAGGGAGCTCCCTGTGCGCGAACACAATCTTCCTTCTCAGGAGCCAGTGGGTCTCGCCGGCGTATTTCTCGAGCCGTTTCAGAAGATCGTCGCTTAGGGGCTTTATGCCGAACTGCCTCTCCAGCGCCTCGTAATCAATCCTGCCCTCCACTTTCCATGGAGTGACCTTGAAGGAATCTGGCATTTAATCTGTTATAATGCAGAAACAAGACTTTTATGCCTTTTGAGTGAGTGCTACTTGCTTTTACGTTGTTCCGCTAGCGCCTTGAGCCCGGCATCGGTTATCTTCCATGCGCCGTTCTTTCTTTTTATAAGCAGTCTTCGGGCGAGCTGGTTCCTCATGTCGCCGAGTTCATGCAGGAAGGATTCGAGTCCATCAGTTGTGAGTCTATTTCCCGCAACACGGTAATAGAGTTGCTCGCTGTTCTTCGTGCTGTTTTGCGGCAGCCTCTTCCGCCTCAGAACTTCAAGCGTGTCTATCTGTACCTGCGTAAGCGTGTTCTCTGTACTTTTCAGTGCGGCACTGGCATTTTCCCTTTTGACCATTACTGTGCTGGCAACTGCTGACACTGATTCCTCGCGAAGCAATGACCTGAAGTGCGCTCCGCCGGCAAAAAGTGCGAGCCCTGCGAGCGTTCCGGCAACAATTAAGCGCTTTGGAGCGCGCATACCACTTGCTTCTTGATTATAACTTTGTGAGGTCTCTGCCATCCTCTCGCCATTTATCACTTGATTTATCTCCGTCCTGTATGATTTCTGATGTATTGGATCTGTTATCTCCTTCTTCCCTCCCTTGAACCGACGCCAGGTCCGCCTGCATGTGATGCAGATGCCTGAGAGTGGTATGATGGTGCCTGCTGCTGCATGTGTTGCTGCGGTGCCTGATGCGGCATCTGCTGATTGTGCAGCTGGTTGAATTGGTTATGCTGCTGCCTTAGCATGTTTGAGATGTTTGGTCTCTGCATGTTAGGGGCATTCCCTTTTGAATCCCGACTTTGCTGGCCTCCATGTTGACCGTTAGGACGGCCCCATCCGCCTTCGCCTGATCGTGAAGCAGAACCCGACGCCCTTGCAGTTGCGCCATAATTATTCCTGGCGTAAGACCTGCTTGCTATGTTCCTGCCGAAGTATCTACCGAAATCCCTTGCGCCATAGAAGCCTCTTCCCCAGCCTCTGCCCCCATTCCACCAAAGGTACGGGTTGTTCCAGCCCCATCCGCCGTAACATACTGCGTATGGGTAGCTGTCTAATGGGCTCTGCCATTGGGACCACGGGCATGCAGGTATTGTATAACCTACTCCTAGGGTGCCATAGCCCTCGATCACGACTGGCTGCTGCACATATAACGGCTGCTGCACGACAGGGTCCGCCTGCTGCTGATTCTGCTGGGCATAAACTTGCTGCTGCGGCTGTGCCGGATCCTGCCCGTATTGATCGTATTGTGGTGATGCCATTTGCTGCTGCATAGTTTTCTCCTGTTGCGCTGGTGCAAGACGACTTAACTTGGCCTGGTCTGCCTGCTTCGGCGTCTCTTTCTTCTTGCTTTCCTTTTGTTTTGGTTTTTCCTTTGCAGGCTCAGCCTTGGCAGTCTGTTTGTTTTTTTCTTCGAGAGCAGTTAGTCTGGCATCAAGGTCGGATATCTTTTCCCTATGGTCCTTAAGGTTGTAACTCACCCACCCTGAAAGATTGCTGTGCAGTTTTTCAACTGTGTCATCTACGTACCCCTTAGACGCGGGTTGCGCGTTCTGGTTTGTCTCGGCCTTGTCGGGATTATGCCTTAAGAGCATATATGCGCCACTTGTGGCCATAAGTGCAGCTGCCGTACTTACTATTAAGATTTTCTTAGTAGGTGCCATATTATCATCTATTTTATCGCGTTATATGTGTGAATTTGTTAATATATAAGGTTTTCGACGTTACGCCGCAAAGTTTTTTAAAGCTCTTCTTGCCCGCCATTTTGCCCCGGCGCGCCTGCCTTTGCCGCACGCGAGGTGGTGCTTCGCATAGGTTTTTAGAACTTTAGAGGGTATAGCTATACTTTCGGCTGCGCAGGGTAGTCGAGTGTTCAGGTTTTCATGCAATGATTTTTATACTCTCAGTCCAAAATAAGATGATTAGATGAATGAGGAGGAGCAGGGTAAGGCGATAAAATCAATAGAAAAGGTGCAGGAGGCGGAAAGCGCTGCACGGCTTATTCTTGATGAAGCTAAGAGAGAGAAGGAGAAAAGGATTTCCGATGCGGAGCAGAAGGCACGCCGAATCCTTGACGATTCCGAGGTTGCTACGAACAAGGCAGTTGAGGATATG
>DUIS01000052.1 GCA_013330215.1 Microcaldota archaeon
AGGTTCCTTGACGAGAAGGGCTTTATCGAATTCGAAACGCCAACGATCCAGCCGCTCTACGGGGGCGCGGATGCAGAGCCTTTCAGGACCCATGTCAGCACGCTAAAGGAGGAGCACTACCTCAGGATATCGGACGAGCTCTACCTCAAGAAGCTGATAATAGGCGGGTTCGACAAGGTCTACGAGATATGCAAGGACTTCAGGAACGAGGACCTTGACACAACGCATAGCCCTGAGTTCACCATGATAGAATGGTACCAGGCCTATGCGGATTACAACGACATGATGAAGCTGACGGAGGAGCTGCTTAACTACACCGCGAAGGAGTTGCTGGGTACGCACGAGATAACCTATCAGGGCAAGACCGTAAGCCTGAAGGCGCCGTTCAAGCGGCTGCAGTTTGTAGAAAGCATAAAGGAGAAGACGGGAAAGGACATACTCGAGCTGGACGACGACGAGCTCTTCAAGCTTGCGGAGCGTCATGGTATAAGGTTCGAGAAGGGGAAGAGGAACAGGGCACACGCCTACAACAAGCTGCTAGAGGTTCTGGTGCAGCCTGAACTTAAACAGCCAACATTCATCATAGACTTCCCAAGGGATACCTCGCCGCTCACAAGGCCAAAGAGGGGGAACCCGCTTCTTGTGGAGAGGTTCGAGCTCTACATAGACACGGTCGAGCTTGCAAATTCATACTCAGAGCTGCAGAACCCGATAATACAGAGGGAAAACTTCGACAGCGAGGCAAAGAAGGCAAAGGCAGGCGACAAGGATGCCGAGCCCCCTGACATGGATTTCGTTGAGGCGATGGAGCACGGGATGCCGCCTACAGGCGGACTCGGCCTGGGGATAGACAGGCTTGTTATGCTGCTAACTGACAGGAATTCCATAAAGGAGGTAATACTCTTCCCGATGGAGAAGAGGGAAAGGTAGTCAGCCTATTGTCGCTTTAGCGCCCTGACGAATATTTTTTGCTTAAAGTCCATATCAGGTTCCTCTCTCTGCTCCCATTCATTAACTCCCAAATTCCTCTCCTCATTTGCAGTAAGTACTCTCATGTCCTTAAGAATTAGACCAAGTTTTCTTAATATGCGGCAGATACCATCCTCGTCGAAGAATGCCCTGTCTGGCATTTTCTGCGTTTTCAATATTGTGCAAGAGCCATTCTCTACTAAGGCCATCAATTTTAACTCTAGCTCCATGGCAAGGTCGGTTTTGGGATAATCTATATGCGATACATTGAATACTACCACGCCTCTAGTTACTCTTCGCATCTCTTCAAGTGCCTTGTACCATCCCTCACCCAGCAACGTTAGGGTGTCGGTTGAACATACCGAATCAAAGGTATCTGATCCAAATGGCAAGTTTTCCGCATCACAAACAACCAGTTTGCGTCTGCTATCCCTCTCTTTTGCGCAACTAAGCGCATTGATTGATATGTCTGCGCCAGTAAAATCTCCTGCCAATGCCTCCAGTTTCGGATATTTAACGTCTCCGCACCCAACGTCTAATACACTCTTCCCCCTAATATCATCAACCCTAAACAGATTAAATGCGGATGTGTTTGCCATTCCGTGCAGCCGCTCCTTCCACTGCAGATCCCAAAAGTCTCTAGATTTAGAAGGCATAATATCACAAATTATTTACGACATAAGTGGGCACTAGCCCCTTTTCAGCGCCCTGACGAACACTATCTCATCGTGACCCGAACCCGGCTTGCGCCGCTGTTCGGAATACGGCGCCCCATAATCGCCCCAGCCGTTCGAGGCAAGGCCTACTGCAGTCTCGACCGTAAGGCCCATTCCTGCCAGGGTCCTGATTAATCCGGTAACGTTGAAGAAGACCTTGTCACCCAGGTCTGGCGAAGAAAGTATCTCCATAGGCCCGCATGGGGTGACAGAAAAGTACATTCCCTGCTCCCTCAGGCCTCTTGTGGTTTTTTCCAGAGGCCCAAGGCCGTAAAGGTTGAAAACCATGACATTCCTTGTTACGCGCGCAATCTCCTTCAACGCATTCATGTGCCCGTCGGTCATGGAAGTGAGCGTGTCTATGGCGAATACCGAATCAAACGAGTCGCTCATGAATGGGAGGTTTGAGACGTCGCCGACCACGAGCCTGCGTCTTTTATCCCACCATTTAGCCGCCCATAGCGCACTTTCCGATATGTCTACACCGGTCATGCTGGATCTGCCCTTCCACACTTCCGCGGCGCGCATGTTCCCGCAGCCTATGTCCAGGATATTCTTCTCGACTATGTCCTCAGGCCTGAATAGGCGTGTTATCTCTGTATTTGTATAATCCGCATCTCTTCTCTGCCATGCAGCATTCCAGAGGTGCTTTTGCACGGTTGACAACTTTATCACAAATTTATTATGTGCAGGACAATATTTACGGCTTTCTGTCTGCGGACTTGATTATCAATCTCAGCTTCCTGAAGTCATCTTCCATAAGCGGCATTTTGCTCCTTATCCTCACGGCAGCGGCCGGGTGCATGCTTAGGAAATAGGCCCGTCCGTCCTTCCTCACCATGCTGCCGCGTATTTTTGAGACCTCCTCCATGTCCAGTACGGTCTTGCAGGCAACAGCCCCGAGAAGGATTACCAGCCTCGGATTTATTATTTCGATCTGCCTGAAAAGGAAGCGCCTGCACAGGCTTACTTCATCTTTCGTGGGAACCCTGTTCTTTGGAGGGAAGAACTGCACAACGCTGCACACGTATATCTGCTTCCTGTCAAGTCCAGCAAGGAGTATGAGCCTGTCAAGGAACTTTCCGCTGGCGCCTATGAACGGCCTCTTCTGCACGTCTTCGTTCCTGCCGGGAGCCTGCCCTATGATCATGACCTTCGCATCAACGGGTCCCTCGCCAGGAACGAACCTATCGCTCAGCGTCCAGTTCCTGCCCCTCGGCAGCCTGCTGTACTCCAGGTTGAGCTTCCTGATCTCGGCGGTTTTGTCTGTCAAGCGATCACTAGGCAGATGATGCGACATTGTAGCCCTCGCACATGAACCCTCTTGTGCCGTAGTTCTGCGAGCTGAACATGTTGTAGATGTATGTTTCCACGAGCCCTTGCGGCTGCAAGGAGCTGCGCAAAGCGCCGCAGTCGGGCATGGGGCCCGAATTCACCCTCCTGAACATCAGGTAGTTGACAGAGACCCAGTCCCCGCTTATGTTGTAGGGCACGGAGAAGTAATTGACATCGAAAAGGTTGTTCTCGGATAGCGCGGACTGCGCCGTAACCGTTACCCCGTCATTAAGTAGGTACGCGTGTGCCGCGCTCACCGGCGTAAAGGCAGGCACGTTGTAACTCGGTAATGGGGAGTACGAAACGTTTGCCACCACGTATACCGAGCTGTTTACATTTACGGCATTATTCGAGAGCGCGAATATGTAGCCGACAGGCGTATCCCCAAGCTCTGTCACATTGTCGCCAGAGCTGTGCAGCGATGAGATCACGCGCTCATTCAGCATAAGGTTGTTGAGCTGCGATTCGTTCCCAAAGAGCGCAGGGGGCGCATAAAGCTGCCTTCCATATCCGGATGCAAGGAACAAAGAGACCAGCGCAAGGACCATCAGAAGCGCGACTGTCGTGTATATCCCGTTCCTCTTTGTCATGTAAAACCTGGCCAGGTCCTTCCTGGTGTCTTTCCCGAGCCTATCAAGCCCAAAGGCGTACTTGCCAGAGACGAGTAGCATTAAGATTATTGCCAGATAGAAAAGGAACTGTCCTGCGAACACATGGAAGGTATTGGCGGCGCTCCCTATGCCGTAGTAAACCCATATCAGCACCACGGTCAGCATGCGCAGTATGTTAAAGAGCAGTATGAGCGCGACCCCGGACACGAGCCACAGCGCCTTCCTGCCGAGCCTGCCGTCATACAAATAAGCGAGGGGAAGCAGGAACATGAACAGCGCAATGAATGTGCCTATCGATACGCACGTGGTGGATATAGCTATGCTGGAGCCTGCGCCTGCGAATATCCTCACCCCCGCCTTCGAGACCGGCACGCCAAGCACCTTGACGAACCCGTAGACAAACGTAGCATTCAGGTTTGCGAATGCGTTGTTCAGGCCGAGCAGCGGCATGAGCAGAAGCGGCGAGGCAAAGATGGAATAGACAACGACAGGAAGTAGCTTCCTTACCCCGCGCGCCCCGAACACCGGCAATATCAATGATATGAGCAGCACAGGGAAGAGAAGCGCGTCTATCCTATATGACAGAAACGAAAAGGAGAGCGCCACCCTGAGCGATGCAAGCAGCACGACATAAATCCCAAAGACGGCCAGCCCGTAAATAATATTCCTCCACGAGAACTTGAACTCAAGGTCCTCCTTCGCGGAGAAGAGTATGAAGAGGAAGAGCATCAGCATTACTACTATGACATAGGTGGCCGGGTCGGTGTCGAGTATGCTCGGATTAGTTATGGAGAGCGAGTATGCGGATGCGATGAGGAAGGAGAGGAATATGGCGATTATGCCCAGAAATTTCCCCCGTCTCTTTTCCATGCGCAATACCCTAAAAGTCCTCAGCCGAGATGGGCTTCATCACATTTCAGTAGTTACTCTTTACATCACAGGACTATTAAATCTTAATGCTACATTAATAATAAACATTCGGCAATTAGACGAAAAGTGCTGTCATGAAAGGGGATTACAGGTTCGTGGACCATACCGCTGATGTGGAATTCGTAGCGCGCGGCAGCTCGATCGAGGAAACATTCAGGAACGCATTTCTGGCGCTCTTCGACACCGCATTATACGTCAACAAAGTGGCAAGGGAGCGATCAAAGGCAAAGAGGTTCGAGATAAAGGAGGAAGCGGCAGAGCTCGAGCAGCTCCTTTGGTACGTGCTGCAGGACACCGTGTCGATAATGGATTCAAGGTCCCTTTTCCCGTACAGGATAGCAAACCTGGAGATAAAGGAGAAAAAGAATGTCTACAGATTCAGGGCGGAGATATGGGCAAGGGGCCAGAAGGCCGAGAACGCGAAGCTAGACATAAAGGGCATATCCAGGTACGGCCTCAAGATAAGCAAAAAGGGGAAGGGGTTCGAAGCAAGCGTGGTTATGGACGTTTAATGCCAAATCCGCCCAAAAACCGCACCAGACTATTTAAAGCTTTCTACATTTTGAGCGAAAGGCATATATATCAAGTCCATTTGAGGATTATAAATAACTGTGGGGGTGTTACAGGCAGCACGGTAGACACCAAATTTACGTTTGGGATTGTTAATGCCACCATCGTGATAGAATACTTCAAGTTATTCAGCTGCCTGGTACCAGAATCAAACCCTAGGGATATCCCTGCAATTTTTTCGTTCTGCTTCTAATCGACAGCAATAAATAACCCAAAATAGCAATAATAGCAAGGGGGAGGCCAAAATGGCAGAGGAGCTTATAGACGAAGTTGATCCTGAAGGGAACGTCATCGCGACACACCCAAAGAGCTACCTCAAGGAGCGCATGTTCATGCACAGGGTCTCGCTGGTAATCCCAACTGCGAAAGAGCACAAGATTCTCCTCAGCAAGAGGGCCAAGGACAAGCATCCATATCCTGACACATGGTGCTGCGCTGTCGGGGGAAAGGCACGGTCAGGGGAAAGCGATGAGGAAGCCGCAACAAGGGAGATGCAGGAAGAGATAGGAAAGACATTCCCAATCAAGAAGGTCGCATCATTCGTCTACGACGAAAAGGAGTACAAGGGAGTGTTCAGTATATTCACCACTACAGTGCCAGTATTGCCAGGCGAGCTCAAGCTTGACCCGGAAGAGATCCAATACTCAAAGGAGTTCGAGATCGGTGAGGTGCTGCGCATGCTCAAGGAAAATCCGAACGGGTTCGCGCCAACATTCATCTGTGCGATAACAGAATTCGCAAAGCATTTCGGCAAATAAGCAACGGCATCAGCGTTATAGAAATACTAAGCCAGGAGGGGAAGTTTCGCCGTAAGGTGTCGAATCCCCCTGTGCCGCTCTGCAGGCGGCCGCATAGCCGATCTGCCATCCTGGCCTGTATCTGTTTCTTCACTCATATTATTATATAGTTTTGTAGTTGCGGTTCTAATATCCATACAGGTTTAAAGGTTTATACGATGTAATAATATCATGCGAGTAGTCAAGTCAGTAATCCAGATATACCAACCAGTCTCAGAGTTGCTTTCATTAATGGAAATATTCAAAGAAATGGTAAATGACTGTATAAAGACAGGGCTTGAGAATAATATTACGTCACTAAAGTCACTGTCGAATAAATCCTATCATATACTAGAAAAATACGATGCGTTATCCTACTACAAACTTACTGCAATATCCTCGGCAGTAGGTATATTGCGAAATTATCGCAAAGCACAACGCAAAAACAAGGAAACTAAACGACCATATTTAAGAAAATTGAAGCTTGTTTCTTGTTATGGACTAAAAATAGAGAGCGGGAACCTTGTAATTCCTACCACAAAAGAACCGATAATAATTCCATTAAATGGTCATACAAAAAGAACGCTTTCTGGTTATACTATTAGATCATTCTCATTAACACCAAGAACAGCATCAATATGCTACGCCAAAAATATAAACCAAATAAAGCCGACCGGCGTAATCGGAATTGATAGAAATCTAAATAATGTAACTTGTGTCGATAATAAATTGAATAAAAACATCTATAAATTTGACAAGATAACAATAATGAAACGAGAATATAAGGAAACAAAATCCCATCTCAAAAGAAACGATTATCGAATAAGGACACTTATTTACACAAAATATGGTAGAAGACAGAAAAGAAGAACGGTTCAGATTTTCCACAATGCATCAAAGAAAATTGTAGAAAATGCAAAGGAAACTAACTCTGCAATAGTTATGGAAAGATTAACTGGTATAAGAAAACTGTACAAAAAGGGCAATAGACAGGGGAAGAATTACAGATTCACTTTAAATTCATGGTCATTTGCAGAACTTCAGAGACAGATAAAATACAAGGCCGACTGGGAAGGCATTCCAGTTCTCTATGTCAATCCTCGTGGGACATCAAGTAATTGCTCGAAATGTGGTTCAAGAGTAATCGAATGGGCAGACCGGATGGTATCCTGTAATAATTGCGGAATGGCATTAGACAGGGATGTTAATGCTGCAATGAACATAATGCTGAAAGGGGCGTCATGGCTTGACGCTGACGGCATATCAAAAGAAGCGATGAATCGGAACATAATGACGCAGGCGATGATCTGTCGAGTTAATCCGCAGAGACGATGATATGAAGAACGAATACTCCCGCAAAAAGGTTTATTCCTACAAGCCTTATATATTTTCTGAGTCATACTAGAGGGATGATCGCATGGAGAAAATACAAAACATACCGAAAGAGCTGCTTACGAGCACAATAAACCTTGACTACAGGACCCCCATGTCGAGCGTAATAATGCACCTCAAGAAGTATCCCGCCGTCGTCCTATACAAGGACAAGGACTATTACGGCATCGTGGACTCAAGGAGCATATACCGTGCAAGGCACGGGCTCAAGCTCCAGGAGGGCGAGAAGGTGGAGAGGTTCATCACAAAGGTGCCCCAGATCACCAACAGCACCCAGGTGTACGAGCTTGTCAACTCGTTCTACAAGTCAGGAGTGAAGGCGCTCCCCTATTCGAACGGCAGCAAGATAACGGGTGTTCTCGAGCGCAGGACGCTGCTTAAGGTATTGCTCTCGCTCAACCTCGTGGAGGGCATACAGATCAACCAGGCAATGACCACGCCGGTCCTTGCAATAGACTCAAGGGCCAGCATCTCGCAGGCTAAGGCGGTGATGGACGCAAAGAGGGTGAACAGGCTCATAGTGCTCCAGAACGGCAAGTTCTCAGGCCTAATAACCAATTACGACATCTCAAAGCAGTACGCGAGGGGCGGGGAGCGCCTCCCAGAGATGAAGACCAAGATGTACAGCCCGTCGAATGTCGCGATAAGCAGCGTGATGGAGCGGAATGCGCGCTCGATCGAGTACAACAGGCCTCTCGCAGAGGCGATCCGCGACATGATAGAGAGCCGCATATCATCGCTTATAGTCCTTAAGAAGGGCAACCCGATAGGCATCGTGACCGTGACGGATGTGTTCGAGAGCATACTCGCAAGGCAGAAGGTGGAGCCAAGCAAGGTCTTCATGTCGGGATTCGACAGGAACACCTACCCATATGAGGAAGAGGCAAAGCAGACGCTTAACTCGCTTGTGGGCTCTATAGAGAGGCTCAGCGGCATGGATGTGGACTATGTGACGCTCAAGGTGAAGAGGAGCAAGTCAAAGCTCTACGAGATGCAGATAAGGCTCTCGCTGGGCAGGCATGGGATAATAAGCATGCACACCACAAAGTACATGTTCGACGAGGCGCTGGACGATCTCATAAAGAACCTGAAGCACAAGGTAATCAAGGAGAAGGAGAGCATACTTACGCACAAGCGCGAACTGGTTCGCGATCTTGAGGAATAGAATGGATATCAAAAAGCTAAGGCCGTTGCTGGAGAGGAAGACAAGGGCGCAGTCGAGCCTTGAGCTTCTCATAACGCTATCGTTCGGGCTCATAATACTGCTCCCGATAGTCGTGCTCGCATTCATACAGATATCCACCTCGACATCATCGCTTGCGACCACCGAGGCGCAGGGAGCCGCGACAAAGCTCGCTGATGTCGCTGCCGCCGTTGGCTCGCAGGGCTATCCCGCAAAGCAGCTCACCCTGGTGCAGGTCCCTCCTGACGTCCAGGGCATCTTCGTCGGCAACCAGACCAACGGTGTGGGCCACGAGATAATATTCGTAGTGAACACCAACGCTGGAGTAAGTTACGTAACTGCGTACACGCCGGTCAACGTGAGCGGATACCTCTCCGAGCTCGCGCAGCAGGGGACCTACCTTATCAACGTGAGCGCGCAGACATACTGCCCATCCAATATGGCGGTGCAGTGCGTGTACATAAAATCGAGCTGATCCTCACAGACGCAGCGAGTATGTGTTCCTGTAGACCTTCTTTCCCCTTTTCATCCCGTACAGCCTGAACGATCGCGTGGGCTTCAGGTCATAGTCGTGGAAGAACGCGTTCGCCATCAGCTTGTCGCTCAGGTAGACGTCCTTGCCGTTCTCTACCTTCTCTATCTTCGCTATGAAGCCGTTCCTCCTCTCTACGTACTTCGTTATGTTCCTTATCAGGCTGTTTATCCTGTCCCAGTCCCCCCTTAGCTGGACCAGCGCCTCGTAGTACCC